>CAZIXJ010000135.1:0-7258 GCA_964542835.1 uncultured Hyphomicrobiales bacterium | reverse complement strand
ATTCCAATTCTGTATGTAAGAATAATTCTGTAAATTTATCCACTTTATCAGTCAAAGAATTACATAATCAAAATCCAAATCTGAATATCACTGTTAATGTAGAAAATTCATTTGCAGCAGGTGATTTTGAACCTACAGACAAATTCATAAATTCATTTTTATCAGTAATTGAAAATGATGATAAAATTAAAATAAATTATTTTAACCAAAATAATCAAAGAATAACTGACTTTTCTTCTCCACAAGATGCCAGTGATGAGCTTATGCTCGGAAATATTCCATTGCCATCGGGGCTTAATGCCATCTATAAAAATACTTATAATGAACTGCGAACATCCCCGCAAGGCAGTAATATGTTTGTTATTATTAATTTCAGTCCTGATAATTCCTCTGTGGTATATAATGCAAACGACCTCGTAAGCACTGCAATCAACAGAAATATACCCGTTTACATTATCTCCTGCGGCTACGCCGTAAATACTTATAATCTGAAATACATAACAAACAGAACCGGCGGGAGATTTTACAACATAGCAGCTAATGATATAGAGTCAATTTCCGATATATTGATGGAAATTTACTATTCGCACAAATCTTTTTATTCTGTTGAACTCTCAATCGACTATGCAGATGTAAGCAACTGCAGCGAAATCAATAATATTACATATATTGAAAATGCAGGCAACCTAAATGAAGATTTCCGGATAATTTTGAGAGATAAAGCTCAATATACCGATTATCAAGCTGTAGCTGCATTTGATTACAAACAGAAAAATGTATCTGACAAATTCGATGGAAACATAAAAGATCTGGCTGATGTATTAATACAAAATCCAAATTCTGCAATACAGCTTACCGGGCATTCCAGTATAGAAGGTGATGAAGATTACAACCGGGAAATTTCACTGAAACGAGCCCAGGAAGTGAGAAAACTATTACTTTTCTACGGCGCTGACCCTGCTCAGATAAGAGTAAAAGCTGAAGGGAGCAGTCTCCCGGTTTATTTTATGCAGCAAAAGCCGTGGCAGCAGTATTACAACAGGCGGGTAGAATTAAAATGGCTTGACCCATCGCTTCTGCCTTATGAAATAATTGATGAGTATTATGCTACTGAAACTCAGGCACTGGAAAAAGTAGAAAACTGGGAAAGAAAAGGATTAATGTCTTATTACGACAGATACCTTATTAATAACAATCCTAAATATCGAGTAAAGCTTTGGGGCTACCCTACTATGGAATCTGCACAGGAAGCTGCATCAGAACTCGAATCAAAATACGATAAAGTTTTTACTGTGCAATAAAAAAACTAAATCAGTATGGTATTAGTATAGATACACAGAATAATTAATTTTTAAAATACAACTATGTTATGTTAAAATAATTTCATATATTGTATAATATTTTCTGGTTTATCAAATTTGAGCTGCATATGAAAAAATTTCTTTTTACTTTTTTTATTATCCTGTCGTTTATGGCATATTCTCAAAACGAAATTGAGGTAAACAAAGAGTTTTCTCTCTTTACCTCAAATAATGCTCAGGGCTATTTCAAACCTATGTTTACTACTTTAGGGCAAAGCCTCAATACAGGATTGCATACAACTGCTTTTTATTCTAACAGTTGGTCATTGTCTATAGACATATCCGCAATGGGTATGATAATACCGCAATCACAAAAAAACTTTGATGCCGAACTCCCGGGCCTCTACGGTTATGATGATATTACCAAAACCGCTGAATTAAGGGACGGTAGTATTAACTCATCTCTCAGCGGATTCACAAGACAGCCTACTATATATGGAGGTAAATCTAATCCAATATTCGCTGCACCTCAGAATCATTTTCCACCCGATTCTTTTTATAAAACTGTAGGTTATGCTGAAGGAAACAATATATCTTTTATGCCCGGTCTTCCCGTAGTACAGCTTATTGCAGGATTTCCAAGCAGAACTCAATTAAGATTGCGTTTTTTCAGATTAAATTTTCTGGACGAACCATTAACTTATTACACAATAGCACTGAATCAGAATATTGATAAATTTCTGGAATTATTCCCTGAAGAGCAAAATATGTCTCTTGCGGCTAATTTTGCTTATCACAGTATTTCAAGGGAACCGGGAATTGATTTGTCTTCATTTGCAGCGGGAGTTCATTTCAGTAAGAAATTTGATTTTGGGTTAAGCCTGTATTCAGGATTTCAATATGAAGGGCTTAATGGCAGTTTTTATGCTATAAAAGATGATTATAATGAAGACGATATATTGAACAGCCCTTATAAAGAAGTAAGGAATGGTTCTCCTCTTGCTTTTGATATTGAGAGTTTTACGAGCTTCAGGCTGCTTGGCGGAGTTTCATATAATATCGGTGCATTTGATTTTTATGCAGACGCCGCTTATGCCTCCCAACCGGTATTAAGAGCAGGTGTTACTGTTTGGATGCTCAAAAATGAAGACCGCCATAAATTTAAAATGCCTCAGAGAGTTCCCCGTAATATTGAGCAAAATGCGCCTGATACTTATGCAGGGCGTATTAATACCGAGCAGCAAATATTTGATGCCGTGGATTTAAAAGTCCCTGAAAAAAAAGTAATTCCACCACTTCTTGAAGCAAATACAGAAGTATATGCTAAGGAAGACAGCATCAGAAAACCCGTAACCCGACTTAAGCTGGAAGAATATGAAATAAGAGAACTCAGAGCATTGCTGCCTTTCGTATTTTTTGATAATAACAGTGCTGAAATACCTGACAGGTACAGACTTTTAACAGAAGAACAAGCACCGTATTTCAATAATGACTCTCTTCTTGGAAAAGGCTCACTTGATAATTATTATCAGATACTCAATATTATCGGCAGCAGAATGAATCAGTATCAGTCTGCAAATATTACTCTTACAGGCTGCAACAGCAATACCGATGAGGAAAGAAATAATACGGAACTTTCAGAAAACAGAGCGGAAACAGTCAGTAATTATCTCACAGATGTCTGGGATATTGATACTTCCAGAATAGTTATTAAAGTTCGTAATCTTCCTTCGAATCCTTCCAATACAAAAGAAGTGCAAGGAATAGCAGAAAACAGAAGAGTTGAAATCGAAGCTGATTTGTGGGAGATTACTGCTCCGGTAATAATTGAAGATACTTTGAGGCGAATTTCTCCGGAAACTCTTTATTTTGAAAATACCGCAGAATCTGAAGCGGGCTTAAGAAGCTGGGAGCTTAGCATCTATGATAATGCCGAACCTCTCAAGCAATACAAAGGCGGCTCAAATCTAAAAGAAAAAATTGTTTTTGAAGTAAATAATGATGATGATTTTAAACAAAATCTAATGAATGATTTTGATTTCTCTCTTGAAGTTACTGATACTACTTCTCAGTTTTATACTACTCCTTTACAAACAATTCCCGTGGATTTTTCTTCACTTGAAGACAAACGTAAAGAGCAATTTCAGGATACTGTTTATCAGAAATACAACCTGATTTTGTTTGAATTTGATTCAGCAGAATTAGGCACCGATAATCAGAGAATTGTAGAAATAATCAAAAAAAGACTAAGCAGAGAATCAGAGGTAACTGTAAACGGATATACTGATATTATCGGTGATGAAGAATACAACAAACGCTTATCTGAAAGAAGGGCGCAAAGCGGGGCAAACGCTTTAAATCATTCGCAGACAAAAGTAATCGGGCATGGAGAGTCAGTTTTAATTTATCCGAATGATAAGCCTGAAGGAAGATTTTATTCCAGAACAGTAGTAATAGATGTAAAAACTCCAATTAAAGAAGAGGCTACAGAATGAAAAAAATAACATTAATATTTCTTGCGATGGTTTTTCTGTCGGGATGCTACACTGATACGATAGAGGAACTGAGTTCATTCAAGATGCAGGTGCCTGTATATTTTTATTCCGAATCATACGGCAAAGCATCACCCGATACAAGTATGGACTTTTCGAACCTTAATGAATATGAAACTTACCGTGATAACAAGGAAAGAGTAAAAAAGGCTGAAGTATATCAGTTTAATTACTGGATAGATTCTCTGGTGCTTGAAGATGGAAAAGTTTATAATCCTGAAGAAGATGACATAGTAATAGACAGGCTGGTTTTTTATCTCCAGTTTGCTATTCCTATAACAGGGAATCCAAATTCAACCGATCCAAACGATTTTGTGCCTGCCCCCGATAGCGAAGTATATGTACTTGGCGAATATATTGATGTAGATGTGTCGGAATACTGGAGGAATCCTGAATACATCAAATCAATAGATGAGGACGTAGCAATATTGATATCCGAAACTCTTAAAGATAAACCCTATTTCTATATATATACTGAATCGGGCAAAGTAAACGGTCAAACCAATACGATTTTTCCTTATATCAAATCAAGATTTGACCTTATAGTAAGGCTTGATGTGGAATTGTAGAATTGTAAAAAATAATAATAAAAGGGTTTGATGCATTTAAGCATCAAACCCTTTTTAAAAGTCTAAAGAACTAATTATATATTAATCATTTTCCATAGATGATTTCATTTGTCTTCTCGCAGCTTTAAGCCTTTGCATACGCTTTTCGATAGAAGGCTTCATAAATGCAGTTCTCTTTTTGTACTCACGCAATACGCCGCTTCTTTCATACTTTTTCTTAAATCTCTTTAAAGCTCTGTCTATATTCTCATTTGACTGAAGTGTTACGCCGATCATCTTTTCACCTCCTTTGGATCGAAAAATCTATTAGGTTAGATATCTAAATTTTCAATTAATCTTTTTTCGCTGCTTTTTTCAAACTGCACGAGAATAGCTTTCCCGCCTTCGCTTGTAGCAACTTTTTCTCTTACAATGCCAACATCATCCCATACTTTGTGAAATATCACATCACCGATTTCATATTCATCTTTGGGAGAATAACGCCTTGCATCTTCTCTGTTTATATGAATTACGGCTTTTGACTTGTCGGCTTCAGCTTCTATTGCATCCAGATTAACAAGTTGAGAGTGCCTGCTTTTAGTACATCTCGCCCATTGGTGTCTCCCTTCTTCAGTTTCAATAGGTTCGCCAATTAATTCATGTTTGGTTTCCTTCATTAGAAAAGGCGAATATAAACTGATATATTTAGCCCTTCTTGTTCTTCTTTTTGCCATAAGTTCATTCAAAATATATGAAACTTCATTTTTTCAGACTACAAAAATACAAATTTATTTTCGTAAATCAAAATGTTTTCTTATTTAATATACTGAATTATTTAGATTAAACTCTTTAAAATATTAGATAATGAATGGCTGTAATAGATTCTACTTAGAGCATCCTTAAAAAGTCTGTTTTGCACATTGAAGGAGCAATGAATCGTCTTGTCCTCCTTGCCCCGATTAATCGGGATGTAAACAGAGGAGGCTTGCCGGACACTGAGCGGAGCCGAAGTGTGGCAAGACGGAGGATTTATTGACATTGTAATATCTTTTATTCTCTCTCAATATGCAATAAAGACATTTTGAGGATGCTCTGTAATTCTTTAATATCTGACTTTTTTCGGCAATTGAACTTATCATATTTTTTACAGACTTAATGTATGCGGCGGGGGATTCCTAAGCCCGGCAATTCCTAATCAAATATTCGGAACAGATTAAGTAATATCAAAAATACAATTACCGGAATAAAGTATTTCATCATCATTATCCATGCCTTTCGGGCAATTCCTGAAAATTTTGAGACTCCAATGGAAATTTCATCCGCTGCCTTATCTGCTCCCCAGATAAATCCGATAAATATTGATAGAATAAGTGCCCCGAATGCAAGCAGAAAATCACCAAAAAAGAAACTTGCCTGACTTAAAAAGTCAGGTGATGTTAGATAATCAGGTATCAAGCCGAAATTTGTAAAATATTCTACCGAACCCTGAGACAGAGCTGAAGGAATTCCAATTATGAAGATAAATAATGCTACCCACCATACAATTTTTTTTCTGTTTACTTTCTTTTCGTCCACTAAATATGCCACCGGTACTTCCAGCAGAGAAATTGTAGATGTAAGCGATGCTATAGAAAGCAATACAAAGAATATTGCTCCAATGAATAATCCAAAAGGCATTTCGAGAAATAATTGCGGAAACACTACAAATACGAGAGATGGTCCTGCTGCAGGGCTTTCTCCCATTGCAAATAGTGCAGGAAATATTATTAATCCCGCCATAATTGCTATCATAGAATCAAAAAGAACTATCCAGCCTGCTGAAGAAATGATGTTTTCTTTTTTTGATAAATAAGAGCCGTATGTAATCATAAGCCCCATACCAAGACTGAGCGAGAAAAATGCCTGTCCGAGAGCTGCAAGCACTGTCTGCCCTGATATTTTGCTAAAATCAGGCATTAAATAAAAAGATAAGCCTTCGGAGGCTCCTTCAAGTGAAACTGAGTAAATTATTAATGCAATGAGCAAAAAAAGCAAAACAGGCATCAGAATTTTAGACCATTTCTCAATTCCTCCTTCTATACCGCCATATACTATAGAAGTAGTAATTATCATAAATACTCCAAACAGAAGCAGAACCAGTACGGGATCGGATACGTAAGATGTAAAATCACCCACATTGCCTGCTGCCATTTTATAAATATAGCCGATAGTCCAGCCTGCAATTACTCCGTAAAAGGAAAGTATTCCTACTCCTGTAATAATTCCGAGCAATCCGGCAAATTTCCAGTAGGATTTTGGTTTTATTTCATTAATAGCTCCTACGGGGTTTTTTTTATATTTTCTGCCCAGAGCAAGCTCTCCGAGCATATATGGCAAACCGATGATAATTACAAAAGCAATATAAAGCAGTACAAATGCACCGCCACCGTTCTCACCCACAATATAAGGGAACCTCCAGATATTTCCAAGTCCTATTGCCGAGCCTGAAGCAGCAAGAATAAAACCGATTTTTGAGCTCCATTCACCTCTGTTTGCTTCCATTTGAAAAACCTTTTTTTTATTTATTCAAATCATTCAAACTTAATAATCCTGATTTTTTATATACTTTACGCAAAGTTTTAAATGCCGTTCTGTTTGCTCTTTCAGCACCGGCAGATAAAACTTCACCGATATATTTTTTATCATTTCTGATTTTCAAATATTCTTCTCTGATTGGTTTGATGTATTCAGCTACGGCATCTGCTACTGTGCTTTTAAAATCTCCGTATCCTTTTCCATCGAATTCATTTTCAATATCCCCGAATGATTTGCCGGAAGAAATATGATAGAGTGTAATTAAATTAGATACACCCGGCTT
>CAZIXJ010000134.1:6593-7325 GCA_964542835.1 uncultured Hyphomicrobiales bacterium | reverse complement strand
GGCAATTTAAAAATTGCTGAGGGTAAATTGACTGAATTTATTGAAAAACGAAGCAATTCGCCATTTATTCCTTATGCAGCGTATTTGCGGGGATTAATTGCATTTGAGATGCAGGATTACGAGCTTACAGATAAATATCTTGAAGAAGCGGCGCTATTAGCGAAAGATGCATATTTATTCAGAAATGATATAATATATAAGAGAATTGCACATAAATCTATGTATTGGAATGGAATTGCACTTGTTCATTCCGGCAGACATTTTGATGCCAAGCCTGTACTCGAAGAGGCATATGTTTATTTTCCCGAAGGTCAGTTCGCAGACGATGCGATGTTTACCAATGCAAGAATTGAAGAAAGTGCCGGCAATTATAAAGAAGCAATAGATACATATAATAAGGCAATTAACAGATATCCGAATTCAAATATAATTATTGCTGCAAATATCAGAGTTGCCAATAATTACAATATTCTCAGGCAACCTGCTGCAGCTTTGAAATCAATCAATAAAGCCGAATCAATTTTAAATCTGATAGAATCCGGCGATACTCTTGCTGCGAAATACGAAGAGCAAATGCACCACAGCCGTGCAAGAGAAAATATTCTTTTCATTAGGGGTACATCCAATAATATTGCCGGAAGGTATGCAGATGCTTATGATAATTTTTCTGCTTTTACGGGTACTTTCGAAGAATCCGAATTGCTTAATATAAGCAGACTTGGAGCAGGTTGG
>CAZIXJ010000134.1:0-6583 GCA_964542835.1 uncultured Hyphomicrobiales bacterium | reverse complement strand
CTGAATATCAACAGATATGATAAAGCAATTGAATATTATGAACTTATTATATTTGATGATAATTCTAATCCTGATATTGCCGCATCAGCCAAATTATACAGAGCAATTGCACATAAAAGAAATGGTAACGAAGAGCAGGCAAGAAAAGAGCTTTCAGCTCTCTCGATGCAGCCGGCATATCCTTATGTGGCACTTGCTTTACTTGAAATAGGACAGATGAAATATGAATCGGGTGATTTTATTCAGGCTCGAAAAGATTTGGAAAGGGCTGAAAGAGAATCTACTGATGCAAGGACTTCCGCTAGGATACATCTTTTGCTCGGAGCTACTTATATGGAGCTGGGGCTGTGGGAAAGAGCAGCTTCTCAGTATGAAAAGTCTGAATTGACAGTCAGGAAAACCGACAAAGTAAAAATACCCGATAGAGACCGTTACTTATCAGAAGCTACAATTAAAAAAGGAATTGCACTTGTAAAAAGCAACAGAAGTGCCGAGGCAATACTTCCTCTTGATAAATTCATAGCTGAAAACAAAGAGCATTCGAGAACTGATGAAGCACTGTTCTGGCTTGCCGAAGCATATTACAGAACTGATTTGCTTAACAATGCTGTGGAAACTTATAATAAACTTTTAGAGCTTTATCCTGATACAAAAAGAAAAGAGCTTGCACTATACGGGCTTGGCTGGTCTTATTTCAGGCAGCAGAATTTCAGAGGCTCTACAAATGCATTTGAACGAATGATTACGGAATTTCCCGATACGAAATATGCACTTGAAGTTCTTACAAGGCAGGGTGACGGATTCTACAAACGCAAACAGTTCGGTCAGTCGGCAGAGTATTACAGAAGGGCTTCCAGAGAAGCTCCACAGTCAGAGGAGGGGCAGTATGCAGCTTATCAGCTATGCCACGCACTTTTCAGGCAGGGGGCATATGAGAGTGCTATTACGTCATCTATGGATTTCATAGCAAGATATCCTAATTCTTCTTATGCACCTAATACTGTTTATCTGATAGGTTGGATAAGATTTCAGCAGGGAAGATATACCGAAGCAATTGATAATTTTAATTATCTTATAGAATCTTATTCGCAGAGTATTCACGTTCCGAGAGCTTATTATGCTATAGGCGACTGCTACTATAATATGGAAGATTATGAAAACGCAATAAAATATTATAGAATTGTTGTGGAGGATTTCCCAAGCAATTCACTGGCGCCGGAGGCATTTGAAAGCATTCAGTACGGACTGATTTCTCTCGGAAGGGAAGATGAAGCTGTAGAAATAATTGATGAATATATCACTGATAATGAGTCTCAGTCACCTTTTGTAGAGCAGTTTCAATATAAAAAAGGTGAAATGTTTTATCAGGGAACTAAATATAAAGATGCTATTACAGAGTACGAGAAATTTCTGGAAAAATATCCCGGCAGTGAAAAAAATGCGGAAGTAATGTTCTGGAAAGCAAAAAGTTATGCAAATCTCAATGAAAATGAAAAAGCAGCTCAGGAATTTGACAGAATAGTAAAGGAATATCCAAAATCCGATTATGCTCCTCTTGCTCTTCTGGAGCATGGAATTTTAAGAAAAGAAATGGTGATGATAGAAAAAGCCGATTCAGTGCTTTATCAGCTTCAGCGGCTTTATCCCGAGCATAGCAGTTCAGCACAGGCCGGATTTGAAAGGGCTGTAATGAAATTTGCTCTCGGTGATACTGTTTCATCTATGAATATTTTCAGAGATGTTGCCAATGATTATTATGGAACTGATTACGGAGACCAGAGCAGATACAGGCTGGGAATGTTTTACAGAAGTAAGGAACAGTCCGATTCCGCAATATACCACTTCAGGCTGCTTGCTAAAGTGGAAGAAAATCCTATGATAGCATCTGAAGCTCAATACAGAATCGGAGAGATTCATATGCGAAATAAGGATTACATAAAAGCTATCGAAGCATTTCTCGTTTCAATTCAGAAATTTTCGGGATACGATGACTGGTATTCGCTTGCTCTGCTTAATCTCGGCGAAGCATATGAAAATATTGATGATTATGAAAATGCAAGAGAAATTTATCAGGCACTTCAGGAATGGAGGACTGATGATGATTTCGGAAGAGCTGCCAAAGCAAGATACAATAGAATAAAGAATAAATGATAAGATATATTATGAAAAAAATAATAATTATATTTGCATGTTTAATATTTTCGGCAGGATTTGCTCAGGAAATTGAAGAGGAAAAGCCTGAGCCTGCTCCGCTGGAACTTCCTAATTTTATTATGGAGGGTGTAGAACAATTAAATGTAAAATCAGGTATTAAGCAAATGCCTGATAAGACATATTCTCTTACAAAAGAGGAACTTGATTCATTAAATTCTCTGGAAAAAAAGGAGCAATTTCCGCTTCCTCCCGAAAAATTGCCAAATACGGTGCTTGAGGGTTCATATCTTCCGGGATATTTAAAGGCTCATTTCGGCAGATTTTCCGATGCTCTGATAGAAGGTGGCTATGGAATGAACTATGAGGGATTTGAGCTTTTCGGTACTGCAGGAATTAATTATTCTGCCGGACATATTGATGATGCTGATTTCACGGATATTTACGCTAAAATTGGGTCAGATTATATTGCCGACCCGAAATTTTATATTTTTGGAGGAAGCAGAACGAGGACAAATTTTTATTTCAGCAACCTGAACTATAATCTTTTTCCTATGATAGATTTGAATAATGACGATAAAATTATAAATGACAGAAATGCCTCCAAAATCGGATTTGAAGTAGATGTGGACGGTAACTGGGAAGGAGTACAGTTTCAGACCGGTGCATCCGTTGGCACTTTGCAGCTTTTATCAAATTCTGAATATTACGATGAAAAAAAATCTTTTGATAATTCAATAGAAGGATATTTAAAAGCAAGGCATTTGTGGAATAACTTTCTTCTTTCAGGAAATGTAGAAGTGGATTTCAGAAATGCAGGCGGAAATTCTGCAAATTTTGCACAGGCTGATGCCTCAATGGAATTTTTCAATGAACTATTTACTTTGACTTTGAACGGCGGCTTTCAGTATGCTGTAAATACAAATGACGCAGATAGAGGAGGGCTTTTGCTCGCAGGAAATATTGAGTACAGAATAGACCGAAATATGACTTTTCTTGCAGGAATTGAGAGCGGATTGAAAAAACAAAGTTTAACAGGGCTTTTTGAGGAAAATCCCTATATAATGATAAACTCAAAAATTGATTTTCCTTATGATATTATGAAAATAAAAGGAAAATATTTTTATCAGCCGCTTGAGCAGTTTGGTTTTTCAGTAACCGGCAGTATGAGTGTTACTGACAGATTTCCGTATTTCAATGATTCGCTGAATAATGAATTTGCGGTGCAGTATGATAAAGTAAATATTGCTTCGCTTGAAGCTGAGACATATTGGGATATAAATGATAAGAATCACCTTTCGGCATATACAAAAATTAATTTTGCCGGATTTGATATAGGCAGCAATGATGTGCCTAATATCCCTGCAAATAAATTTGGTATGAATTATCAAAGTGAACTTTTTAATAATTTTGGCACAAAAATTGGTTTGAATTATGTTGGACAAAGATACTCAGATAAAGATAATTTAATCGAATTGGATGGATATTTTTATATGAGTGCATTTTTTAATTATGATATATCAGATAATTTGCGTATATTTCTAAATGCTGAAAATATAACTAACTCAGAAGTTTATATCTGGAATGGCTATAAAGAGCGAGGAATATTTGCAGCACTTGGGTTTATGTGGAAATTTTAGATTTTTCTTATGGCAAAAATTGATGATGAAATATTGAAAACCGAAGAGCAGGAATCAGGATTTAATCCCGGTGAGCCTGATGATGATACGTTTGCTTTAAAGGATGAACAGGAATATCCCGGTGAATTACCTGATTTTTCTGATACAAAAGCAGATGATATCAAGGAAACCTATTCTGAAATTTCAGAAGATTCGGATGCAAAGGAACTTAGTTCGGATGAAGTTGATATAAGCGAAGCTGAAGTAATTTCTGCAAAAGAAGGTGAGTCTCTTTGGGATAATTTTGATGATGAAGAGCAGGTTGAGTCGAAAGATGAAACCGAAGAAACTGTTTCTGAAGCATCGGAAAAAGAAGAATCAGAAACTTCTGTTGAAACTTCTGAAGAAGCATCAGTTGATGAAGATGGTATCCCTGAAATTGAAGAAGTGGGCAAAAAGGCTGATTCTGAAAGTGAAGAGCAGAATGATACGGAAGCTAAAACAGAGGAATCTGCCGAACCCGTAGATTCGGAAGATTCTGTGCCGGAAACTGAGCCTGAAACTGTTCAGGATGAAAAAGAACCTGAAGAAGTGAAAGAGCCTGTTTCTAATGAAGAAACTACTTTAGAAGTCGATGATGAACTGAAAAATCTTATTAGCTCAGAGCTTCAGAGAGGCAAAAGCAGAAACGAAGCAAAACAAAAAAATGCTGAAAATGAAAATAAAGCCTCTAAAGAGGATTTCGTACCGGTTACTGAATCCGAAGATGCAAAAAATATTGATTTAAACATACTTAATGATGACCAATCCGAAAAAAAGAAAACAGTAGAAAAAATCAAGCAGGAAAATAAATCGAAATTCCGCAAAGAGGAATCAAAAGCAGATAAAGAAGAAAAGAGAAAAACACCTTTGGGATTGATTATTACTACTGCTGCAGCAACATTTATTCTTACTCTCGGGCTTGGATACGGATATTTATATTATTTTACTGATTTTATGAATAGCAATCAGATAGCACAAAGCGATACTACTAATATTAATAATGCAAATATTACGACAAATACTGAGAGTAATAATGAAGTAAATTCTTCTGTGATTGATTCCGCTGATGTATCCGATAATCTTCAATCTGATGATATGGAAACTGATGAAATGGATTCAGAAATGGTTGAAGATAATATTGCTGATGTTGAACTAAAGCAAGAAACTGAAAAAAAGCTGCAGAAACCCGATTTACAAACTGAAAGTGATAATATTACTCAAAATACACAAAAAACTGATACTAAGCCAAAACCCCGAACAGAATATTCACGTGAAAAGCCGGAAAGAAAGAAAGTAAGCGAAAGCAGGAAGAAAAGTACTGATGAGAATACAAGCGAAGATATAGTCTCGAATAGAACTCCTGTAGAAGTAAACGAATCACAGACTGATGAAGAAGTATATATAGTCCAGATTTATGCTACTCCTTCAAAAGAAGATGCAGAAGACTGGCTAAAAAAACTAAACAATAAAAATATTGAAAATGCTTTTATAAGCACAAAGAAAGTACGAGGTAAAACGTTATACAGAGTTAGGTTCGGGAATTACTCCAATAAGGAAGAAGCCCGTACTGCAGCATTGAGATATGGTTTTGCTCAGACGTGGATAGACCGCGTCAAATAATTGGGGGACATAATGGATTTGAGAAAACCGCAATTTGAAGAAGATAGTTCTTTCCAGATTAAAATACCGTGGGATAAATATTCCGCTATTGGTCTTGCAGGGGGAACTGCTTTTCTGTTATTACTTATTATATGGCTTGCTGTTATGCCTTTTAAAGCTCCATCAAAAAGAGTTTTACCGGACAGAACAGTACCTCTTACTCTGCTCAATTTTGGTGATGGAGATGGTACAGGGCTTAGCAAAGGTAATCTGACAAAAGAAGGTGCCAAAAGAAAAGGTAAAGAACCGGGTTCTCAGCTTGAGGACGCTCAAATAGCAGCAGATACTAAATTTGACAGAGAAGCAACAACTGATAATATTGATGAAGCAGAAGATTTTATTCCGGTAGAAAAAGTTTCATCCAGTGAAAGAAGTAAACCTGAAGAAGGTGGAACAGACAAATTTAATGTTGGTTCTCCTGATGGCATTACTGATGCAACGGGTCTTGGGTCGAGAGGCACAGGAAGAGGCGCAGGGCTGGGATTCGGAGATATTGAATGGGGTGGCGGAGGCAACAGGACTGTGTTATATAAGACATTGCCGAAATTTCCCGATGGAGTGAAGACTTCAGCAAAGATAAAAATGAGGTTTACCGTAATGCCTGATGGCACTGTCGGCAAAATCACACCACTTCAGAAAGCAGACCCGAGATTAGAGCAGGCTGCCAAGGAAGCTCTCAGTAAATGGAGGTTTAATCCGCTTAATGAGGATATAGTAATGGTTGGTACGATTCCACTTACATTCCGGTTGAGGTAAATATGGATTATTTTAATGATGCATATAATTATTATTTAAGTATGAATCCTGTAATGCAGATTATACTGGGTATTTTATTCTTAGGAATTATTTTTTCAGTTTTAAAAAAATTCATCAAATTTGCAATCTCACTTACAATTTTTGCTATACTAATTATTATTCTTTATAAACTGGTTTTGACGGTATAGATTATTTTTAAAAAGTCCTTCTGCACGAGATGAAGTGTCCTGTATTTATACGTCTTTCCGTATTCTTCATTCGCTACGCACCTTTAAAATGACTACTTTTTAGACACTCTCTAATACCAAGTTGCTTTCAATCGTATAATATATTTCATAAGAACTATATGTTTTCTC
>CAZIXJ010000133.1:3332-7361 GCA_964542835.1 uncultured Hyphomicrobiales bacterium | reverse complement strand
GCTCCAGATCGAGCTGGGCAAGTGCGGTGCCGTCCGGGCGGTGAGGAATCGGTAGGATAGAATGTGGTGGAGCCGATGAGACGTTTATGATGGGTAAAAATCTGGCGATCTATCTAAGCTTGATCATCTCGTTATCGATAGCGGGACCGGCTGTCGGAGATGAGGGGGCATCCCGATCACGTGGGATGGGAGGACTTACTGAAAAGCAGGCCCGGCCGGATGCAACCCTGATGCTTTTCAAGCATATCGACGATGGCGGTCAGGCCGAAATCAAAGACGGCGACTGGCTCACGGAGGCGGACAGCTATGCGGTGTCGTTTTCCCTCAAACAACCGGCGTTTGTTTATATCTATCAGGTCGATGCCAGACAGCGAATGATCCGCCTCTTTCCAAACCGCAAGTATTCAAAATTGTCGAACCCGTTGGCGGCCGGAAAAGCCTACCGGTTGCCCGCCTCCGAAGACATCTGGTTTTTTCTGGACAAGGCACGGGGTAAAGAGCAGATCATCCTGCTGGCTCGGGAACATCCCCTCTCGGAGCCGGATCGAATTTGCCGGGATGTGGCCACCGTTCGATATCGGGCCGTAGCTGGAAAACGACACACCTTGCCTTACGAAAAAGACAGCTCCCTTCTCATTAAGCGCCGGTACTTTCTGCATAAATAGCCATCAAGGCGCTATGGGGATGAGTCCCCCGCCGGGTCATGCCGAAAGGAAAAGGACTGGTAGAAAACGCCCGGCAAACGGGCATCCGCCCTGGCTCGGATGCGCTGTGAAAACCGGGCCAGCAGCCGCTTTCGGGCCTCCGGCTCAGTTGTCCCGTATATCTCCGCGTAGATCCGCTCCAGATCCGAAGCCCGCCAAGGGGCGACAATGACATAAAGAGTTTCCGTCAGCGGCGGACCTGATGCCATCCTTGCTATCTCATCCAGATAGATCCAGCTATCCGGCTCCGGGGGCATGTTGATGGGAAACCGGCTGAATTGAACCGGGTTATCTCCGGTCCGCCACTCCGGTTTCGGAAACAACCGGTCGATGACACCCCGCGGGTCCTCCTGGTAAACGTAAACATAAAGGTCTTCCATATCCTTCCGGCAAAGTATGCGGAGTCGATAGTTGTCCAGATGACTCAATTGGAGCCCATCCAGAGCGGATGAGTCGATGGGATACATTGCCGACGGTGTTTGATCGGCATATTGAAACTGAAGGTAAACCTCGATCGGTAATAGGCGGTTCATAGCCGAGCGGACCCGTCCCACTAAATTGTTATCCGGCGGGGAGTCTGAAGCCAACCGGATGGCCTCGGCATACCGGCCATGGGTGAGGTGTCCGAGAAGGCGATCTGAAAGGGAGGGCAAAGAGGCTATATATGCCCACCACCCCACCACAAGCAAAAGGATGGCCGCTGCCCCAATCAATCCCCACAGCAAACGCCGGTTTCCGGATGGCCGTCGGAAAAGGCGATCCACAAGCAACGGCAGCTCGGACTCCCGAACTTTGACCACCGACTTGTGGGCCTCCGGCACCCGTATGCGTTCCGGACGGAATTGCTCCAGAGTGAGGATTTCCGCATCCCGCCAGTCGAAAAGATCCAGGTGGTGCGGCTCCACATTGGCCGACGGGACAATAAACACCCGGTCGTCATTGGCATTGGATAAAAAGGCTTTGAGCTTCAGCTCGAAGCCCCGGCCATCTACGGCTTTCAAAAACGGTCGGTCATCCTGCTTGATATCCACGACACCGGTACACCAGATATCGCCTTGGCCGTCTGTTTCTTCGATCCTCAGCTTTCGCGCTCTGCTGATCAGGGTAAGCACATAAGCCAGATCCTGGGATTCTCCCCGGTATCGCTCGGCCGTTTCATCCCGCGTTTCGAAAACGACTATTCGGGAATCCATTGATTCCGGCGCCAGCTTTTCAGCCGCGAGGTGTACTTCCGACCGGTTGGGGATATTCAGGCGGACCAATTCATATCCGTCGCCCGGGGGGCTTCCCGACGGCGCCGTCACATATCGACCGCACCCCAGGAAAGCTGACTCCCGAGGCTTGACATTGGGATAGGCAAACCGGATCATCGGACCGCATCCAGGAGCAAGAACGAGACGGCCCACCTTCGGCCGGCTGGATCGAAACCGAGTTCATCACTGGTGAAGTCTTCCTGTCCATTGGCATCCTGGCCCAAACAGGCCTCATAAAGAATCTCCTGCGTCTTCGGGTCGATGAATCGAACCCAGAGAACCGTATCCGCGGCCAGATCAGCCCGCCATTTAAGCCGAATAAAAGCGGGGTCATCCTGATACCGGCCTTCCCACCGGCACACGACGTTCAACTGACCTTCGTCGGTGTCAAATGCCTCCGATTGCTCCGGAATATCCGCCGCGGTAACCTCCACACCCGCCCACCGAGGCTCCCATATCGGAGAAGCCCAGGTGATCAGCGCTTCCTTGATCTTGGAAATCCCGGCTTCGGCAGCCCCCAACAGGCGCTCCATTCCCGGAACCTGAAACGGACGCTCCGGATGTCCGAGGGCTTCTAAAAGTGCTTCGTCGGGATGGGCGTTGAGGCGATACTCCCAGCCAAGCCGGTCGGCTTCCAATTTCAAAGCCTGGACTTGACATGCCTCGCATTGATTCAAATGCCGTTCAACCTCGTTTCGTTGATCGCTGTTCAGATCACCATAGACATAGTCAAACAGCAAGTCGTCCGGCGGGCAGCCCGGACCGGCAACCGCCTGATGGAAAATATTCTTCGCATTATCGATAATGCGATCAAAAGCCACTTTATCTTTATCGATCATGATAGTATCCCTCGCTTTCCGTCAATCTATCATCCCAGACGCGATTGAACACATCGTTGAACGCGTCCGTAAATGCTGCGTTTGTAAGTCCTTTGAAACGTGCTCTGGCTCTCCGTGCTGAACGGAAACTTCCTGTACAGTTCCCTCAGCGAGACCTCATAAAACTCATGTCTCACGAAAAGCAGCTTGGAAAGCGGATCGAGCCGATTGATACAGCCCCATAGAACTTTTCGGGTTTCGTGCCGAATGTATTGATCCTCGGGCGAGACGCCGATTTTAACATCTTTTGGAGCCGCTCCGCCTTCGGGCATTTCAGTAAATATCCGTGGGCCACCCCCGGCTTCGAGGGCCGATCGGACAGACGCTTCGGAGCGACCGGTAAGGTCAGCGAGATCCTCGGTGCTGGGTGTTTTCCCCTTTTCCCGCTTAATGGATGCCGCAAGCTTTAGCAGCTCCTCATCAACGGGAGGATTTTTGCGAAACAGGGTACGCTGAATGCTGACCAGTCTTCTGGATATCATAAACCGGACATAGTTTTCAAAGGAGCCCTTGTCTTTGTCATAATGCTTGGAAAGCTGACAAAAAAGGATCATTGCTTCCTGAATCCAGTCTTCCTGAGTGCTTACCTTTCGAAAGCTCTCCGGCATCTGAAAGAATCGTTTCAATGCCATTTTTCGGACCTGTTTTAAGAGCGCCTTGATCCGATAAGCCCGCAATTCCCCTGAATCGCCTTCGGCCGGCTCACCTGGCACCGGTTCCAATGGGATGTCCTCTGTCTGCTCAATCAGATGCTCGTACATACCGTCCGCCATATTCCCCTCCAGCTCATGTGGTCATCAATACGCTTTCCACCTCTCTCCGGCCATCCGCCCAGATTCTGCGTGGCGCAATGTATGCCGGCAATTGTTTTGATTCAAGGGTTTTTCGGTCTTCCGGAATGGAAACGAGAAGTCCGCTCTGGTCCTCTGCCGTGTTTATCGCCAAATGATATGTCGTGAGTCATTTTTTTTTAATCTTTGTGACCACAACACCGAATACTCACCTGTAGGTCACCCTAATAATAAGGTATGGACACCTCCAACGATCACAGAAAATCGAAATCCAACCACAATTTTTTGACTCAAACGAATTCAGGTGGCGATAAGTGGTTTAAAGCGAAACAGCGGAGAGGATCGAACGCTCCGCTCCCCTCAAACCGAAACCGAATCTAAATTTTTTTGACTCAAACGGATT
>CAZIXJ010000133.1:0-3232 GCA_964542835.1 uncultured Hyphomicrobiales bacterium | reverse complement strand
GCTCCGCTCCCCTCAAACCGAAACCGAATCTAAATTTTTTTGACTCAAACGGATTCAGATGGCGATAAGCAGAGCAAACAGAGAATGACGCAGCTTGGAATGACAACTTTTAAACGAATCGATCATGAAAGGGGGTGAGAACGGACAATCGGACTGAAAACATGATGACGAGCTCCATTTACCAATTTTTTTAAAAAGATATTTTTCCCAGAAAGGAGATCTAAAATGAGAAAGATGATCATGACAATTGGCATTCTGACCATTTTCGCAATGACTGCTACTGGTGTTCATGCAAATGGACTTGCAAAACTGATTGGCGGCGGGATTGCAATGCAGGCTGCCGGAAGCGTCGGTGAGGGGCTCGGCAGAGTGGCCGAAGCCGGTGCTGACTGGGCTCAGCAGGAGATAACAGGTTACAATACCTACTTCCAGAGCGATCTGGACTCCAGTTCCATCAATCGAGTCAACAGTGTGACCACACAGCCGGGAGCGTTTGTGACCGTTGGTTCGGCGACATTTCATCATAGCCGGTTCGTTGGCGATGTAGACCTTGAAATGAACAATAACGTCGGCCGCATCAATGCTGATCAAGGTGCCTACGTGAATGTCGGCAGCATCGGTTTTCAGAACACCAGAGTCAATGGAGACACTGACATCTATACCCGCAACCGGGTTCCCGGCGGAATAGATGCCGGTCAGGGATCGACCGTAATGATCGGCGTTTTTGAATCCAATTAGAAACATCTCGAGGAAAAGAAAATCTCCCCTTCCCATCACACTGGGAAGGGGGGATCGAATTCGAATATTTCAATTGATTCTTGACAAAGGAGTCCACTAATGAGATCGATTTTTTTTATATTGGCCTTGGTTTCCTTTTCAACCTGCGGTTTCGCGGCTGATTGGGAAATGCTCAAGATCAAGCACCGCGCCAAAAGAGGGTTTGACAACAATGGCCGGGTCATTTACAGATACGTTGACGACCAAACGGTTGACCAGGAAATGCCCAATAATATCGGAAGTGTGAGGCTGGACCGACGAGGCGCTGTTCGAGAGGTTCACATCGGCGTTGATCTCAATCGCGCCCCTGAGCTTCAGACTCACCAGCCTGGTCAAGTATTGTCCATCGGCAATGTTGACGCCAATGGGTGCCGCTCGGTGCGGAAAGTCAACATCATCGTCGATATGGAGGAACCGATTAAATTTTAAAGAGGAGCCCACTTATGAAATCCGTTCGATGGATGGTAGGCGTGTGGCTATTGCTGATCTGCCCGATGATGATCTCGTGCGGCATCGCCCCCGAGCTCACCCGAAAGGAAAAGGAGACATTTAATAACCCGGTCATTCCCAACTTGCGAAAGTCACCTTTTAAATCGGCTATTTCCAACCTCGGCGTGATGATCGACGTTTATGGCTTTCCCCGGAAGGTCATCCAGGGTAAATTTATCACCAATAAGACCGCGTGCAAAAGCCTCCCCATCGACATTACCGATATGATCAAGACCGCCGTAAACGACATCGGTGACCGGATAACTTATGTTGTCTATGACCCGAGCTACGAGATGCACAAACATGGCAACTTTTACGATCATTACGGGTACAGCGGCCTGGCCCCCGCGAAAGGTCAATTGGTCCCGGAAATCGTTCTCGAAGGCGCCATCACGGAATGTGACGAAAACCTCGATATCAAAAGCAGCAATATCGATGCGTTCGGCATGATTGGCGGAGGAAAATCGGAAACGGATATCGATGCCGGCATGAGCAAAGGTGAAAGCTACTCCCGTCTGGCGCTGGACCTCCACGTCATGGACTACCAAACCAACCGCTTGATCCCCAAAAAACAGACATCCATGGCCGTCAATGTGAATACGCTGGAAAAAGGGCGAAGCTTCGGGTTTATGATTTACGGCAGTGGGATCGGGGTCGATGGCCAAAGGCGAGTGGTCCATGGCAAGCATAACGCCGTTCGATCGCTGGTGGAGCTCAGTATCCTACAGTTGATCGGTCGGTATCTGGAGATTCCATACTGGCGCTGCATTCCGGGGGGCAAGGAAGACCCGGCGGTCATCAGCATGCTCCATAAGGATTTTCAAAGCCTTGAGCCGGCCGCCCGGCTGGCGACGGTTCAGTATCTCCTCGGCAAGTATGGGTATCCGGTCCAGGCGACCAAAAGGCTCGACCGGGTCACCCGGGCGGCAATTCAAGATTTCCGCCGGCACCACGGAGGGGGCGCCACAATCGATGAAAATCTCTATGTCGATCTCATGCTGAACATGCCCATGCCCTTTGATCAAAATCCCCAAACTTACGCGCTGCCTTCGACTCAACCTCAAGAAGCAGAGCCGGAGGCGCTAACCAGCACCCAGGGCAAGCCCCTTGCCATCCAGGCCAACTTTGTTTACCGAAGCCAGGGACGAGGCCCGCTTAAACAGTTGATATCTGGTGACGCACTCTATTCGGGTGACCATTACAAAATTCAGGTCCGAGCCAACCAGCGCTGCTATATCTATATTTTCCAGGCTGATAGCGCGGATCAGTTTTTCCAGCTCTTTCCCCTGCGCCGCTTCAAGGGAGCGGCTTTGGAAAATACGAATCCGGTGGTGGCAATGAAACCATATACCTTGCCCGCCGCGGACAAGGCTTTTGTGTTGGACGATCAGACCGGCACCGAGCGGATCTATCTGGTGGCCTCCATTGATCGGAGCCCCGAGCTTGACCGTCTCTACAACGAAATCCTATCTAACCGAAACTCATCTCGATCCCGGTCGAAAATGGAACGACACATGGCCGCCAAGCGTGGTGTGATCGGGGTTCCCACCGGGCAGCCCGCCCGGATTCCCTGGCGGGAGACCGGCGATATCTTCACCATCATGAGTCAGCGGCTGGAGCAGATGTCCAAGGATTGCGTTTATGTCCTGGAATTTAATCATCGACAAACCATGTAATCGCTGGTGAGAACCGGTTGACAATTGCCACGGATTATTTTAAGAAGGCTGAATATATAAAATGATAGCGCCTTATGATGTAAATCGTTATCAATCAAGACGGGGCCAACAACAGCAACATGATTCAACGTACAACGCATACGATTTCAAACGGTTCCATAAGCCGGTAAGGTCTTGACGGCCCATAGGCGATCCGAAATGCCCGGTAATCCGTCAGCCCAAGGGGCCGACTAACCTCAGACTTCTTTACCCGTAGGAAAATAGGATGACACCAAATCGGGGTAATTATG
>CAZIXJ010000132.1:0-7418 GCA_964542835.1 uncultured Hyphomicrobiales bacterium | reverse complement strand
TCACTCTGAATTGAATAGTCTTTTTTTATTAGCAATTTATTATCAATTATTTTTATCACATCATATTGGTTTGGTTTTGTTACAAACTCCTGCTCACCACATTTTGTACATTCTGAATATTCAGTTTTATGATTCATTTTTTCACCTATTGATTATCACTCACTCAAAGACTTCTTGCCTTTTAATATTATTTTACCGAAATTTCCATCGTTTACGGATGCAATAATACCCGCAAGCAAACTCTGCATTTCAAATTGATGCTCCTGCATATCAATATTATTTTCTTTGCTGAATGTGTGCAACCTTCCAAATTTGAAAAACAACTGAGGATTCTGCTCCTTTAGGAACAAAGGCATCATAGCAAGATTAATTACCTGTACATCATCTCCGTAATATTCAATTATTTTTGCAATGCCGTTATTAAATTTCAAAGGATTTGTATTTACCGGCAACAGTTCTCCCTGAGGAAAAATATTGAATAGTGAATGTCTGTTCTCTCTCATCATTTGAGAAGTATATTGAAGGCTTTGAACTATCTTTTTGGGATTCTTTTGGTCTATTGAATAACCTCCGAGCTTCACAAAGAAATTGTATTTTGCAAGCTGCTCTTCAAGTATCATAATGTAAAATTTACGATTCAGAAATTCCTTGTTTAGCAGATAAACAAAAAATCCGTCCCACCACGTAGAATGAATTGGAGTGAAAATAAGAGGAATACCCTGCTTAACTTCAGGAAAATCATTGAGCATATGCACTGAATGAAAATGCTTTTTCAGCAAATTATAAATATAAGGCTTAAATACAAAATCAGCCCATTTTTTATGTATTGCTTTTATCATCACCCCTTTCTTTTCAAATATTCCGACATAAGAGCAGTGAATTTTTTTGCAGTTGGTACATAAACCCTTCCGAGAAATGGATTATAATTAACCTTTTCCAGTTTTAAAAGAATATCTCCGTAAATCCTTGCTGCAGCATAAATTGAAAACTTCGAATCTTTATCCAAATCCTCAATGCCTTTCCTTGCATTATTGTAATAATCTCTGGTCCTCTGTACTTCAAATTCCATTAATTGCCTGAAATTATCTGTATAATTTTCAGTAATAAAATCTTTTTCAGTAATACCGAATTTCTCCATATCTTCTTTAGGAATATATATTCTGCCTCTGTTTTTATCTTCCTGAACATCCCTCAAAATATTTGTAAGCTGCATAGCTATACCAAGCTCTTCAGCATATTTGAGAGTTTCTTGATTTTTAAATCCGAGAATGTGAGTCATCATAAGACCTACTACTGAAGCCACTCTGTAAGCAAACAAGTACAAATCATCAAATGTTTCATATCTGTCTTTATACGTATCCATTTTAACGCCTTTGATTAAATCAAAAGCATAATCATAAGGAATATCAAATAATCCGGCAGAAATAGCAAAAGCTGATATGGCAGGATGCTCTGATTCACCATATTTCTTGGCAAGTAGCAGTTCTTCTTTCAGTATTTCTATTTCATTATCCAGTTCTTCAGGGGTTCTTTTTCTCGGATTATCAATTATATTATCCGTGTATCTGCAAAAAGCATAAACCGCATATGTAGCCCATCTTTTTTCTTCAGGAAGCAATTTTGCAGCAAATGAAAAACTCCGGGCATAAAAATCAATGACGGACTTCGAATAAACAAAATCCGGCAATATTCTCTCATTTATTTTCCAGTATTCTTTCAATTTTTTATATCGTATATTATTTATTGAAATTTCTTGTATTTTCTCCGTCCACCTCAGAT
This sequence comes from uncultured Hyphomicrobiales bacterium, assembly GCA_964542835.1. Taxonomy (GTDB): domain Bacteria; phylum Bacteroidota; class Ignavibacteria; order Kapaibacteriales; family UBA2268; genus CAZIXJ01. The sequence goes on along the minus strand of CAZIXJ010000132.1, from coordinate 5,639 downwards.
GCTTTTTCCACTTCGGCTTCGCTCAGTGTCCCAAAAAAGCACCTCCGCCGGCGGAGGATAATTTATTTCAACAACTCTCACCCTCACCCTCACCCCAGCCCTCTCCCGCAGGGAGAGGGAGTTTTGGGGATTATTTGCTAAAACTTCACTGTAAATCCAATTCTCGGAGCTAAAATATTAGTCTGAGATTGTTTTGGATAGTAATTTACGTTTCCATTTACAATTTCTTTGCTGTGTTCATCAAGATACTCAAGCTCTTGTCCTATAAAATATCTCACCTGCAAATCTATACTCATATTTACGGGTTTTTCGCCACGCTGAAGCTCTTCAGGTGTTGGTCTGTATTTATATACAGGTATTTCCAGTCCGCCGCCAAATCCATAGAGTAAACCTGCATCACTAAAATCAGTAGAAGATGCGATTTCATAATCGTCATTATTACTATTCATGTCTTCTACCGAAGTGGTAGTGGCAAGATAATTAAAGCCGATATGTCCCTCAAAATATGGCAATACATAATTCAAATCAGGCTGAAATCTCAAAAATGCAGTACCAAACATATAGGAGTTTGTAGTAGTTACATCTACCCTAACATCACGAATCGTCAAACTCCAAGGTACGTTTCTCGTTTGAGAGCTAAATACAGTATAGCCAAATTCAGCACCAAGAATAATTGGAGTTTCAGAAAACTGATAAGCCAAATCCAATCCAATACCATATCCGTTATTATCAAGCGAATCAGCAAATTCTCCGGTAGGAAATGCCATCTGAAATCCAACTTCCACCATAAAATTAGGATGAAATTCCATCTCCTTTACCTGCGCATTCTGAGGCTGAGCCATCAGAAAAGCCGAAACAGCAATAAAAACAATAAAACACTTCTTCATCTTAAAAACCCTTTATATATTAAAATCTTCAACTATTAGTCTTTCTGTGGCTTCTGCCGAAAGCATCACACCGGGCAATCCTGCTCCGGGATGAGTTCCCGCTCCGACAAAATATAAATTGGAAATATCTTCACTTCTGTTGTGAGGTCTGAACCAAGCGGACTGAGTGAGTGTCGGTTCAAATCCCCAAGGCGAACCATGTGCAGAATTTCTGTTTTTGAGAAAATCTTCAGGAGTATAAGATACTTCCACTTCGATATTCTCTCTTAAATCAACCAAATCAAATTCTGCTTCGAGGAAATTTATAATTTTATTTGCATATTTTCTTTTCATATCCTTCCAGTTTACATTTCCCTGCAAATTAGTTGTCGGGATTAACACATAGATACTTTCAGAACCTTCCGGAGCCATTCCGGGGTCAGTCCTCGTTGGCACGTGTAAATACATTGAAAAGTCATCGGGCAGTATCTTATTATCGAAAATATCTTCTACGAGGTGCTTATATCTTGGTGAAAGAATTAAAGTATGATGCAAAAGTTGCGGATATTTTTTCTTCACTCCGAGATATAGCAAAAAAGTTCCCATAGAATACTTAGCACTGTCGAATTTAGAATTTTTCCATTTTTTTCTGTAGCTTTCATCTATGAGGTCTTTGTATGTATGAGTGAGGTCTGCATTTGATACTACAAGGTCAGCAGGATAAAATTCATCATTAGCTGTTACTCCGGTTGTTTTTCCGTTCTCCACCTTTATTTCAGAAACAGGTGCATTTGTAATAACCTTGCCTCCAATATCGTCAAACAATTTTGCAAATGCTTCTACGAGGCTATACATTCCACCTTTTGTAAACCAAATTCCACCTACTTTTTCAAGATAAGAAATCATCAGATAAATTGCAGGCACTCTGAATGGATTACCACCGATAAAAAGCGGATGGAATGAGAACATAAATCTATGCCTGAAATCCTGAAAATACCTTGCTGCTATTTTGTATGATGAATCAAATGCTCTTATTTTCATAGCAGAAGGTACGAATTTCAGCATTGTGGAAAATTTGTTAAATGGGGTAGAACCAAGCCCTTCCACAATTACAGCATTATAAACTTTTTCAGAGAAATCAATAAATTCTTCATATTTTGCAGCATCATCGGCATTGAATTTAGCCATCTGGCTTTTCATTTCATCGGTATGCCCTGAATAATCAATGTAAGTCTTATCGTGAAAATAAATTCTGTAATAAGGGTCTAATGGCAATAGCTCTATATAGTCCTTTAATTCTTTATTTGCAGCTCTGAAAATATTTTCAATAATAAATGGTGCAGTTATGAGTGAAGGTCCCATATCGAAAGTATAGCCGTCTTTTTTAAACTGATATGCGTGTCCACCCAATTTGGCATTTTTCTCAAGAATTGTAACATCATAACCTCTTGCCTGAAGTCTCACAGCCATAGCTAATCCACCAAATCCTGAGCCGATAATAATAGCTTTTTTACTCATTTATTGTCCTATAAATTGTTTTCTTGTTCGTAAATTAATGTAGCGGCGTGCTTACCCGATAAAATCACAAGAGGCATACCTCCTCCCGGATGAGCAGAACCACCGGCAAAAAATAAATTTTCAATTTTTTTATTCTTGTTTGCCGGTCTTCGGAATGCAGTAGATTTGGTATTTGAAGAAATACCATATATACTGCCTTTATTTGTATTATAATCGTTTTGCAAATCCAGAGGAGTGATAATACTTTCAGTTACTATCTTATCCTCAATCTTAATTCCGAATTTTGCAAGTTTATCAAATATTCTTTTTTTCATTTTTTCTGCTTCTTCTTCCCAGTTATAATCCTTTGAAATATAAGGCATATTCACCAATACAAACCAGTTTTCACATCCTTCGGGAGCATGCTCCTTATCTTCTTTAGACGTAATAGCAATATATACGGTAGGGTCTTCAGGAGGTTGCATATCAGTAAAAATAGTTTCAAATTCTTTGTAATAATCATCACTGAAAAATACATTGTGGTGAATTAATTCATTATAATTACCCTTTACACCCCACAGGAAAATCATCCCCGAAGAAGAAGGCTCGAGAGATTTAAGACGTGAAGTATGAAAGTTAAAACCATCTATGAGTTTTTCGAATGTATATACTACATCAGCATTTGATACTATGTAATCATATTTTTGTTCGATTCCGTTTACTCTTATACCTTTAGCTACCTTATTATCAATAATAATTTTTTCCACATCCGAGTTGGTAAAAATTCTTATATTCCTTTCATTCATAATGGATTCGAGCAATCTGATTAACTTATAAATTCCACCCTTTATATAATATCCACCCAGTACAAATTCCACATAAGGTATGATATTCAGTGTGGCAGGAGCAGAGTATGGATTAGAGCCATTATAGGTAGCATATCTGTCAAATAATTTCAATATTTTTTCATTTTCAAAAAATCTTGTATTCGACCTGTGTACGTTTGAAAAAACGTCCAGCCTGAATACATTAAGCAAATTGCTTATGTCGTGATTTCTGATTAATCTCGTAACTTCGTGGATTGGCTCAAAAAGAAATAAATCAGCAGAATTATCATAAATTGATTTACTGTAATCAATGTAATCGCGATATCGGAGTGCATCAGCACCATCTATTCTCGATAATTCTTCAGCCATTTTTTCTATATCAGAAGCAGTATCAACGAACGAGCCATCAGAGAAAAAATTACGGGCTATGGGATTAATCTGCTTAATATCGGGAATATCAAGAAGATTATAACCTGAGGTTGCCAGCAAATCATCTACAACCGTTGGCATAGTAAGAAGAGATGGTCCGGTATCAAATCTAAAACCATCAATAATCTTCTCATTCACTTTGCCGCCGATTACATCATTCTTTTCAAATATATCAACGTCAAAACCATAATCGCTCAGATACAAAGCAGTACTCAATCCACCGAGTCCTGCTCCGATTATCCCGACTTTTTTTCTCATATTAACAAATATAATTTAGTAACAAATTACTCTATATGAAGTCTAAAACCTACTAATATTTGAAAAAATGATTGAAAAAAAACTATAATTGTTTAAGGTATTTTTGCAGCTTGGCATTATCATCAGATGAAAGATTTACATTTTCATCAATAAATTCCAAAGCATTTTTAAGGATTTTTTTATCAGTATTTTTTACGTGTTCATCATCAAGTACGTTGATTACTTCTCTGAGCTTTTCAAGTGCAAGTTGCTTTTTTCCGAGAAAGAAAGGCAGATAATAACAAGTAGAACCATAAATGAAAAGTGATTCGATATTATCGGGATCCATTTCCAGTCCTTTATCCATTTCTTGCAAACCTTCTTCTACATAATCAAGTTTTTGATTGGGCCAAAAAGCATATTTGCCTTTCAGCATTATCAAAGAACCAATATAAGTTCTTGCTATTGCTTTATACTCAGATTGTTTTTCAAGTTTTCTGAATGAAGCAAGTGATGTTTTCAGTGCATCTTCATCTTTTGTAGCTTTGTAATAGTCTTCTCTGGCATTGAGATATAATTCATTTGAATAAGCATCAATTGATGAAAAAACGGCGACCGCAAAAATAATAATAACTAAACTAAACTTTTGTACCATACATTCATACTCTCTATATTTCCACTAATATTTGTATTATTTATAAGAGTACCTGCAAATTTATATCCGAGCTTGGCAAACGTGATATTCATTGCAGGCGACATAGCTCTTGCAATAGTATAAGTACAAAGATAATTATTTTTTCTCATATATTCTTCCATCTTTTTAAGAAGAATCACTCCAAATCCCATTCCTCTGTAATCTGGATGAGTAGCAAAATCCGTCATTTCCACATTTTGTGATTTAGAATCAGTCTCGCAGGATGATGCAGCAATTAATTTATCGCCTGAAAATATTCCGAAATAAATAATATTTTCATTCATTGTCTTTACAAGATAAGACGGGTCGTGAATCGGATAGGGATAAGTGGCGAATACAATTTTGTATAATTCTGCAAGTTTAACTGTATCGGCTGCTTCCAGTTTTCTCATATCAAATGATTTATCGAGGATTTTTTTTGTAGAAATATTAGATTTTTTCTCAGCCGTCTGAATATTATTTCTGATTGTCTTTTCGGTATTAATATCAATATTTTTTCTTGATTTAATCAGAAATTTTGATGTAAATACAGCATCTTCCTTTCCATTATAAAATCCCGGAATTTCAGCTTCTTTTTCGAATTCGTGTTCATACAACAATTCAGCCTGAGACTTTTTTACTTTTGCAAAAAACTTGGAATAATTATTATTACAGGCTAACTCTTCAAGATGATTGATAATCTGAGGAGCATCATTATCATAAAGCTTCATCAGATAAATTCTGTCGTTTTGTTTTCCATGCTGAACAATGGAATTGCCAATTTTTTCAATTTTGTCAAACATTTTCATAATTTAAAACAATCCTGAAATAAACTCTTCTTTAGTTACTTTATTAAAATAGTCAGAAATATCAATATCTTTCAGAGCTTCCAATATTTTTTGCTCTTCATGGCGAACACCTACAAGCAATTTCTCAATATCAGAAATATCCTTGGAACTGAAAAAATCACCAAATATCTTAAGGCTCGTAATATTACCATCATTTACGTTCATATGAAATTCAATATTTCCGCCGGGTGTTTTTATCAGTTTATTAAAGTCATATTTAGCCTGATAGCCAAACGTCCATTCCCATGTAGAATATTTTTTA
>CAZIXJ010000131.1:0-7426 GCA_964542835.1 uncultured Hyphomicrobiales bacterium | reverse complement strand
AAAATATTGACATCAGACCTTTACATGCGATAGTACACGATGACACCGCACGGGTTACCGCTGTACGCAACTACTATCCTTACGGAATGCTGAAGGCGAACAAAACCACAACCGACAACTACCACCGCTACGGCTTCAACGGTATGGAAATGGATAATGAACAAGTAGCAGTTGAATCCGGAACAGGCAATTCCTACACCACCCTTTTCCGGCAGTACGACCCAAGGCTGGGGAGGTGGCTGAGAAAAGTGAAAATGAATAGCCCCGACTTTTCAAGTCGGGGTTAAGAAGAAAAAAAAGAAAGATTGGCTTTAGCCAAAATGAAAAGTTAGGCTAAAGCCTTATATTTGATAGCATTAACAAGTCCCCGCCATAAATGAAGGGGCAATTACATTCTCTCTTTGTAGAAATATTATCAAAAATTATCAAGTACTTGGTTTAGTTTTGAGATGACTTCATCAAAGTTTGGTTTGTTGATAATACTAAATTTCTTCAATATTTTATTCTTTGAAATTGTAAACAGCTTGTATGGTTTTATCACAGAAGGCTCAGGGATCACTCCATACTCCAAAGTATCATTAGTTATTTCTACGGAATATTCATCTGAAAAATGTTTGCTTGTAATTGCACAAACCAATACATCCTGACTTTTTGAATTAAACTTATTATTTGATAAAATCAAAACAGGGCGTTTTTTTTTATGAAGTCAAATCTGAATATGGGAAAGGTACTAAAACGATTTCTTTTTGATTATACGTCATTCCAAGCGTCTCCTGATTCTTGCCATTCTTTTAGATTATCAATGGATGAAGAAGTAATATCTTCCGTTGAACTTCCAAGATACAAACCGTATTTACTTTCATACATCAAATCAATCAATTGATTTAACTTATTCATTAAATCATTATTTTTCAGCATATCAAGCTGATTTTTCATATCAATATATTCACTTTCAGGCAAAGTAACGTAATTCATTTTCCATTTTAAATAATTAACACATAAAAAGGCAGAAGAAAAACTAATATAATTATTTTCATTTTTCAAAATAAATTTATTAAATTGCATTTATTTTAATGTAGGGAAATAACTTCAAAATAAATCAAAACATATTGCGAACAGTAGTTGCCGCCGAATCCGGCACTGGTAATTCCTACACCACCCTATTCCGGCAGTATGATTCGAGGCTGGGCAGGTGGCTCAGAAAAATTTTTATTTTTTAAAATAATTTCTTAAATTTAATGTTTAGAATTATATTGCTGATTAATTGGTGATAAAATGGAATTTTATAATGCAACATATGACGATGGTCGTGTAAAGTTTGATACTCAACCTAAGAGGCGAAAAGGAAAAGTGATTGTTACTTTTGTAGAAGACAAACCGGATAAAAATGAAAATATTATTTTACCCGAATACAATCTCGGTAAAGTAAAAAGTATATCAAGAGAGGAACTTTATGAAAGCAGATTATCTCATTGATACAAATGTTTTTATCTATGCAATTAATCGTAATTCAAAATTTTATTCTGATAGCAGAAATGTATTGAATGCAGCTCTAAACAATGAAAAAAAATGTGCTGCCACGATTAATAATCTACTTGAGTTTTATGCTATCACGACCGATAGCAAAAGAGTTGAAAATCCATTAACTCCAAAAGAAGCTAATGAAATAATTAATTTGGTTGCCAAATCTAACATTGAAATAATTGAGATTAAATCCACAGATATGTTCCGGGCGGTTGAATTGTCAATGTATCTCAATAAAAGCAAACAATATATTTTTGATTTGATTATTTCAGCATCTATGCTTAATAATTCAATTCATAAAATAATAACATATAATCAAAAGGATTTCAATCGAATTGAAAATATCAGTGCATTCTTACCAAATGAAATTATAATTTAGAGGTAATTGCAATTGATGTTTAAAACTTCAATAATCTACCACCACTACGGCTCCAACTCTATGGAAATGGATAATGAACACGTAGCAGTTGTAGAAGGAGAATCCGCCACAGGCAATTCCTACACCACCCTCTTCCGGCGATAAACTTATATCCCGCGAGGAATGGTAGGCTGAAGATAAATTCAAACTCAAAATGATAAATCTTTATAAAGCAACTTTGAATAAAAACAGCAGAGACAAGGTATTCCTTGCCTCTGTGTGAAAATTTGCTTTGAGATTGACAATATAAAATTACTCAACTCCTGCCAAATCCATTATAAAAGCATAGTGCAATGCAGTCAGCTTATATTTTTCAAATCTGCCGGATGCTCCGCCATGTCCCGTACTCATATCTGTCTGCAGATAAAGTGGATTATCATCCGTTTTCATATCCCGCAATTTTGCAACCCATTTTGCAGGTTCCCAGTATTGCACCTGAGAATCATGAAGTCCGGTGGTTACGAGTAATGCGGGATAATCTTTTGCTTCTACATTATCATAAGGTGAATATGAAAGCATATATTCGTAATATTCCTTATCATTTGGATTTCCCCATTCGTCATATTCTCCGGTAGTGAGCGGTATGCTTTCATCCAGCATTGTAGTTACTACATCCACAAAAGGAACTATTGCAACAGCTCCGGCAAATGATTCCGGCGACATATTAATTACAGACCCAATAAGTAAACCGCCGGCGCTTCCTCCCATTGCATATAATCTGTCTTTTGAGGTGTAATTATTAGTACTTAAATAATCAGCAACATCAATAAAATCATAAAATGTGTTTTTCTTATTCAGCATTTTTCCGTCTTCATACCATTTTCTGCCCATTTCCTCGCCACCTCTTATGTGTGCAATAGCATATACAAACCCTCTGTCCAGAAGGCTCAAACGTGAAGGACTGAAAAACGGGTCGGTGCTGTATCCGTAAGAACCATAAGCATATAGCAGCAATGGAGCAGTACCGTCAAGTTTGGTATCTTTGGAATAAACAAGCGAAACAGGCACTTTCTCGCCATCTCTTGCAGTAATGAAAAATCTTTCGGATTTGTAATTTTCGGGTTTAAATTCAGGCATATTCGGCACATTAAGTACTTCATCCTGTTTTTTAAGAGTCATTTCACCTGATTTTAAATTATAATCATAAACTGAATTAGGAGTAGTAAGTGAAGAATAAAAAAATCTCAATTCATCGGAATCAAACTCAGGATTTGTACCGATGAAAGTAACATAAGCAGGGTCGGGAAATTTTATATACTCATCTTTTTCATCACCGATTATTCTTAAATTAGTAAGACCGTTTTCCCTTTCTTCTACAACGAGATATTTATCAAAGACTTCAATATCTTCAAGCAATACATCATCTCTGTGAGGTATTACTTCTTTCCAGTTCTCAATATTAGTATTATTTTCATCAGTTTCCATAAGCCTGAAATTTTGTGCTTCGTAATTAGTAACTATGTAGAATTTATCTTTGTAATGCTCTATGGAATACTCTATTCCTCGCTTTCGGGGCTTGAAGATTTTAAATTCTCCGTATGGTTCAACTGCATCAAGTATCCTGTATTCATCTGCAACGGTAGAACCTGAAGAAATGATTATATATTTGTCGGATTTCGATTTATATACCACAGAAGAATAAGTCTCATCATCTTCGAAGAATATTTCATCAGTCTTTTCGGAATCCATATTATATCTCATAATATATGCGGCTCTCAGGGCTTCATCTTTTCTTGAAAAAAATATCGTCTTGCCGTCATTAGCCCATGAGGCAGAACCGGTAGTATTCTCAATTTTCTTTTCAAGAATTTTACCTGTTGCGATTTCCTTGAAGTGCAAAGTATATTTTCTTCTGCTTACGTTATCCACACCAAAAACGAGAAATTTATGGTCGGGGCTTACTTTCAGTCCTGTAACGTGATAGTAATCAAACCCCTTTGCCATATTATTCACATCAAGCAGGATTTGCTCTTCATTATCAAGCGACTCCTTTTTCCTGCAATAAATCGGATATTCTTTGCCCTCTTCGAACCTAACATAATACCAGTAACCATTTTTTTTATAAGGAACTGATGAATCATCCTGCTTTATTCTGCCTTTCAGTTCATTAAACAGTTTTTCCTGCAAATCTTTTGTATGAGCCAGACTTTTATCAGTATATTCATTTTCCTTATTGAGATATTCGATTACATCGGGATTATCACGGTCATTGAGCCAGTAATAATTATCAATTCTCGTATCATTATGAATAGTTAATTCTTTCGGGATTTTTTTGCAAACCGGCAGTTTTATCATTTCGTCTCCTTTATTATCAGCAAAAATTGTAATCAACGTAATAAGCATAAAAAATAAAATCTTTTTCATATCATACCTAATTTAAAAGTTAATAAATGATATAGACAATTAAGCAGATAGATTATTAATATTTTTATTTGATTTTCTTTAAAAATTATTATTAAGCAAATTATTTCAATTTGTTTATTTTTTTATCATTTTTTTTGTAATTTTGCAGTTCATTTTGAATATTAGTTAGATACAATCTTGGAGTAATATTATGAAATTTTATTTAGCCTTATTATTATGTTTCTCAATTTCTTATTCGCAGCAAACAGGCAGTTTTGATATAAGTATTGAATTTGCAGGTTCTGCAAGAGATATTTCTCTGTATGTCCCATCTGATTATGACTCGGAGCAGGCATATGAAGTTTTTATCGGATTACACGGATTGGGGGATAATTCAAAAAACTACAGAAATGTTTTTGTACAGAATAATCTTACATCGCAATTAGAAAATACAATTTGGGTTTTTCCTGACGGAGGCGATGACCAAAGCAGAGATTTTTATTATCCTGAAGGTGATTTTGAGATAATTACAAAAGCACTGCAATATGTAAAAGACAATTACAACATAAATGAATCAGGAATAATACTTCAGGGATTTTCTCTCGGTGGAAGAAGTGCCCTGAAATACGGGCTTGATAATCCCGGATTATTCAAAGGTTTATTGCTTAATACTCCTGCAATACAGGGTGTGCTTGACGGCAGGAATGACCCAAGAATGAGTCCCGGATACAAATTTGAAAACGCTTCTGAAGTGCCTGTTTGTATCACTCACGGTTCTGATGATTTCTTCTATATTAATCCGGACAGAATACTTGCTGACACACTCTGTGTATTTTACTTATGATGTATCACCTGAAATCAGTTTCAGAAATGCAGGTACAGAGATTTTGAACTCCGTAAGTTTTGAAATTGAAGTAAATGGAAATATAAATGAATTTACATATGAAAATGAAATACATCCTTTTGATTTTCATACAATAGAGCTTCCTCAGGTCAATTTTGAAGAAGGGTCTCAAACTATAAATGTATCAGTAAAATATATAAATGGTACAGAAATTGATTCAATAGATAATTCCAATGAGATTAGCAAAGACATTATAATCTTCACTGAAGGAATTGATTTGCCTGTAGCTCAGGGATTTGAAACAATGGAAGAAACATCCCTCTGGCACAGCATAGAATCCGGGCATTATTATACGTGGACTATAGATGAATCAGTTAAGAAAGAGGGAAACAACTCACTTAATATGTTCAATACTATTCTTGCATTCTATAATGAAGGTACATCCGAAGATTTCGTTTCTCCTTTAATTGATTTGACTAGTTTGGAGCATTCGCAATTATCATTTGATTTGGCTTACAGCTATCATTTATATACACCGCCATATTTTGAAGAAAATACAATATTTACAGATACTCTCGAAATATCTGTTACTACTGACGGCGGAGAGACATTTGAAACAATTTACAGAAAAGCAGGTGATGAACTTCTGACTGCCGACACTCCAATTACAAACGCACTCGATATTAATTCATGCTTTTTCTATCCTTCTGAAACAGAATGGAAGAATGAAGTAATTGATTTAGGAGAATACAGCACGGCAGAAGCTGCAATGTTCAGATTCAGATATACTTCAGGGCTTGGCGGTTCGATTAATATTGACAATATAAAATTTGAAGAATTCAATACATCTTTGGTAAAAGAAGAAAATATTGCAGGAATATCTGTCAGCCCAAATCCCGCATCAGATTATATTGAAATAACCTTTAGCAACAAAGGGCTTCAGCCCTTTGCAAATAGTGGAGAGATTGCGATTTATGATGTGCTGGGGGAGAGAGTGTTTTCTACTGAGGACACTGAGCGGAGCCGAAGTGCCGAAGTAAGCAATGGCAGGTATTTTTCGGGTTACTTCGACGTTTCGACTACGCTCAACGACCTCTACGCTCAGCAACCCTTAAAAATTGATATTTCTCATCTTCCAAGAGGTGTTTATTTCGTGAAGATTGGGGCTCGAGTAGAGACATTTGTGAAGAGGTGATAAGCGACTGAAAATTATTCATCCGATGACTCGAAAGTCATCGGATGAATAATTATTTTAATCTACATCCCTCTCCAGTACTTACCGCCTATTTCGTACAGCACTTGTATTAATCAAAAGATTTTTGTATATTTATGTGTTTATTCATATAATTTTATTTGTATTTTAAAAGACAGGTATGAAACATTTTGAATGGAATGAAAAAAAATGAATTGCTAAAAAACACTCGAAATATTTCTTTTGAAGAAATTGTTTATGCAATTCAAAATGGTGGGTTACCGGATAGATTGAAACATCATAATAGTTATAAATATCCTAATCAATATATTTTTTATGTCAAATACAATAATTATATTTATACGGTGCCATTTGTAGAAGATAACAATAAAATATTTCTTAAAACTATCTTTCCTGATAGAGAGAAAACAAAGTTTTATTTAGGAGCAAAAAGATGAATGAATATATAGATAATGAGGAAAAGGAAATCATTGAATCATTAAATTCAGGTGATTGGATTTCGGATTTAAACAATGAAATTAAGAGACAATATGAAGATTATGCAAAAAACACCACCGTAAAAACCAGAAAAATCAGTACATTTATTTCCGAAAACGAATTTAACCAAATGAAACAAAAAGCAAATCTAATCGGAATACCTTATGAGAGCTTACTTGCTTTACTTGTTCGCAATTATAATGAAGGAAAAATTATAATAAATCTATAAATAAAAACAATCAATCAGATGTGCCACATCTCAAAGATGTGGCACATTTTGAATTGTATTCCTACATCCCTCTCCTGTACTTACCGCCTATTTCGCAGAGGACTTTAGTGAATTGACCGAAATTTGATAATGGAAAATTTATTTTAAATTCATTTTAAAAAATTTGGAAAATGATATAAATATTATTATATTATAAATAAATTGAAGTTAAAAAAGGAAATTGTTTATGAAAAATGACATACTTCATATAGCACAAACGACCAACCTAATTTCGGCTAAGGGCAGACGGGAATTATCTCATTATCTCATTATCTCATTATCTCATTATCTCATTATCTCATTATCTCATTATCTCATTATCTCATTATCTCATTATCT
>CAZIXJ010000130.1:0-7429 GCA_964542835.1 uncultured Hyphomicrobiales bacterium | reverse complement strand
AGACCTGACAGAGGCGGACCTCAAAGAAGAAGAAGGTAAATTAATTAATATTAAATAAATTTTGTAAATTAATTTGTAAAAATAGATTTATTAAGGATATTATAATGCGAAAAAGAATATCATTATCAATATTAACTGTTATGGTGCTTTCAATATTTTTTCAGAGTATTGCAGAAGCACAGGTGGATGGTAATTTTAGAATGAAACTGGAAAGTATTCTTTCGAGATTCAAAAATTATCGCTATTCACAAATTTCTATTTATGAAGTTTCTGATATACAGCAAATCAGAAAAGCAATTAAAGCTAAAGAAGAACTTGAAGGTATTGCTGAATTAGGTGCAGACGAATCTGCTGATGCTGCTGTAATTGCTGAACTTGATGGTGCGGTTGCTTCAACTATTGAAAGGCAGGTGCAGGAAGGGCGTACTGAAACTCAGGTGCAGAGGCGGCTAATTATGAACGGGCTTGAAGTGCCAGAAAATATGACTGCTGTTTATAACTACTATGCATCACGAATTGCCGGAAGCACTAAGCAGCTTAGAAATGCTTACGTTATTACTACTCGTATGACACCCGACAAAATAGTGCCTCATAGTATTATAGCTATGATTGTAACTTACGAAGATGAAATAAATATTGAAGAAAATATTGATAATCCTTCTCCGGGTAATGTATATACAAGACCGGAATTGATTAATTTTATACTTCCGGATGATGAAGATTATGCTGCAGATAATATGTACGGACTTGTGGTAAACGCGTTCCAGCAGGGTCTTATCGAAGATAAAACTCTTGAAGCTCAGGGAATAGGCTCTTTTGCCAGTTTTGCACCAAGAAAATACGGTGTATCAAAATCACTGATTTCCAATGAAGATGAAATTGATGAATATGACATTCAGAAATTCAAAAGAATAAGTGACGGGCAGCCTAATGATATCATTAACAAACACAATGAAGTAATAGTAGGTGCTGACCTTATAAGTTGGAAAAGATATAATCTTCCTCGTATTATTTATGATGACGGTTATATTGATACTTTGAGCGATATTACTAATATGAGTCTGCCAAAAATTGGTTTTGAACTCAAATATGGTAATGAAGCAATAAATTATCCTTCATTCTGGAGTGAAAGAATGACAGCCAGTGCAGTATGGCAAAATACAAAACTTGGCGTCATCCTTCCTACATCAGGTTGGGCAGGCATATCCGAAGACCTTGATATTACAAGAAAACTTACTTTTGGCGGCGTAGGTATTGCCTCTGAAATTGATTTCCCTATCCGTGTAATTCCAAAAAGCGGTATTTTCAGTTTAAAGCTCGCTTATGTATTTGGTGATGCTCAGGAAGCTGATTATAAGAATCTCAATTTCAAAGATGGTGGTGATATACCACTAAATTATGATGAATTTGGTGCTGCTGCTGCAAGTGATTATTTAATCAGATTCAACGGTCAGTTGCATTATACTTTTGCTCTTTCTATTGATAAAAATTATCATATGAGATTCGGACTCGGTGGTACGGTTTATTCTGTGGAAAGTTGGTATTTCCAGCCTGAAGAAAATGAAATCGGTGTGGAAAAACTGAATTATGCAAAAGATGAAACTGACGTGGTAGGTGGAGTATCGGCAAAAGTAGATTTCATGGTTAAAAATGTATCTACTCCGTTTGGTGCAAGCGTACAGTATTTTGATAAAGGCATATTTTCAGACCTCTGGTTACAGATACCTGTAGTGAAAAATACTCTTGCAGTGAATCTCGGAGCTAAAGGGTATTACAAAGTATTTCCCGAAAATGCAAGAGACTGGGAACACGAAAGTATGTTTATACCATCAATAAGACTAATTGTTAACTTTTAAATCAGTAAAAAATTGAATAAAAATAAATTTGAGAAAGCGAAGTTATGAAAAGATTAACATTAATTGTATTTGCAGTATTGAGTCTGACGGTTTTTGCAAAATCCTTGAATGCACAGGGAACAATTATTGACAGGCAGGCTGTCATAGACTCGCTAACTACAATTGACCCTAATATTAAAAAATATTTTCCAAGATGGAAAATATGCGAACCGGATTTGATGCGACAAGTTTATGTAACGTTTCAGTACAGATTTCCTGATTCATTATTAAGCCAGCAGGATATACAGGTGCTTGCAGCACCAAGATCATTCGATGATGAAGCATTTGATATACTCTTGCTTTCCTGTGGCAAAGCGAGCCTTAATTCACATGATATTGACAAATATGTAGGTGATATGCTTATTAATTTCATCTCAGGAGCATATACTTATAAAGGTCAGAACAGAGGCTTTCCGGCAGATTTTGCAGAAAGAGATTATTGCTATACCGAAATTCCAATAGAAATGCCTCTTTCAAGCTCACAGGCTGAAACAATTAAAGATTTCCTTCAGCCTACTAATGTAGATCATGCTTTTACATTATCTATGTTCGAGCAGTCTATGAAAATAGGAGAAAGCGGATTCTGGCTGCGTTCCAAATTAGGCAATGATGAAGTTGGTTATCATTTCTGGAGTTCAGGAGAAGCTAAATTTGAACTTCAGCGACCTCTTTATGTAAATGATGATTCTGAAACAAGAACGGGCATTCCATATTTAATAAATGCCCATCTTGGAGCCGCATACAGAATTACAAGCGGTCTGGATAATGATAATTCTTTGTTTACCTGGTTAAATAAGAGAACTCTAAATGGCACACCAAACGGAAAATTAATTGGTGGTCTTGATTTCCACATGCCTTTCCATCCGTATTTCGGTGTTTCGATTAATGCAGAAGTACCTTTTGAGGAGCTTAATCAAAACTCAATAATTCCAAGCGATTATGGAATGTATAGTGTAGAACCGAATTCTGTAAGATTCAAGCCCGGCTCACAATATGCTGAAGAAATTACATCTGTTGCCCCTGTATTAAGAGGTACAGGACAAATAACAGCATTTTATCATTGGTGGCTGGATAAAGCAAATCCCGAAAATTATTTCAGATTTGATGTAGGTTTGAGTTATGCCGAAGTAAGAGAAATGGCATACTTTGTTGACCCCGGTGAAGACCTTGAAAGAGAAGGTGATGATGTAGATTACATTACAGTAAATAATGTAACCGGACTTAAAACTTACAAGCCAAATGAATTTGGTGACTGGATTTATTTGAAAGCAGAATACAGAAATCAGGCAATATTCCCATTTGGAGCAAGTGTTCAGTATTCTAATCAGATATTACTCGGAAGACTTTATATTCCTCTGTTTGGTGACTGGTTATACTTGGAAGGTAAATATGCTACTCCTTTAAGAGGCGCTAAACCTTTTGAAGTAGATAATTTCTTTATGATTTCACCTGTTATCAGACTTACAATATAATATTTTATGCTTTAGTAAAAGCCCCTTCAGCATAAAAGGTTGATGGGGTTTTTTTATTAAATATTTAAAAAGGATTTGAAAATGAGGGTGATTATTGCCATTCTGATTTTTGTTGCTTTTGGCTTGAATGCACAGAATCAGGAACAAAATACAGATTCGATGGATAAAACTTATGAATATCTTCAGAAAGCGAAAGTAAAAGCAGCAAAAAAAGAAATTGACGTTACCGTTATCAGCGTTGATATTTCTGAATTTCCGGTAATAAAGATAATAATTGAAGCATACAATAAACTCGGCGAACCACTAAATTCTCTCTCTGCTGATAGTTTGTTTGTTTATGAAGATGGAGAGCCAAAGGAAATTATTGAAGTAGAAAAAATGCCTGTCCCTGATATAATTGAGGTTGACTTCATCTTTATGATTGATGTTACCGGTTCTATGCAACAAAAAATTAATCAGGTGAGAGATAATATCACTAAATTTTCTGCATCTCTAATGAAAAGAGGTATTGATTACAGAACGGGATTGATTTTATTTTCTGATGAGATTGAGAGAGTATATCAGCCTACCAATAAAGTAAGTGACTTCCTGATGTGGATGGAACACGTAAAAGCTACCGGAGGTTATGATGAAAAAGAAAACGCACTGGAAGCACTTAAGACCGGAATTGAGTCAATTAAATTCAGAAAAAATGCTCAGAAAGTATTAGTGCTTATTACCGATGCTCCTTATCATCAATCAGGTGAGGAAAGCAAATATGGAAGAACTGATGAAACAAAAGAAAGCATAATAAAGAAATTGCAAAGAACGCAAACGAGGCTATTTGCTATTGTCCCTGAAAAATTAAATCAATATGAAGATATTGCAGAACTTTCACGAGGAAATGCTTATGATATTGATTATCCGTTTGCTACAATTCTGGATAATTTTTCATCACAGCTTACTAATATTTATACATTAAAATACAGTTCTGAGAAAGAATCCATACCTGATTCCATTCAAATAGCATTCTTTAGCGGTGAAGAAAAAAGATTCGTAAAGAAGACAATTCCGATTGTAGAGTTAGGTAGAAAGCTTATTATTGAAAATTTGCTTTTTAAATTAAATAAAGCTGATTTGCCTGAAGATGTAAAAGAACTTAATATCCTTGCTGAATTTATGGAAACAAAAAGCAATATTAATATTCTGATAGAAGGGCATACCGATAGTTGGGGGTCAGCAGCTTATAATTTAAGATTATCTGCTCAAAGGGCTGAAAGCGTAAAAAATTATCTCGTAGGCAAAGGTATAAGCGAATCAAGAATAGATATAAAAGGATATGGCGAAGAACGCCCTATTGCTACGAATGAAACTGAATTTGGAAGGAAATTAAACAGAAGAACTGAGATAATTATTTTTACTGAAGAAAAAATTAAATAATAGAAAAATGTAATTTTTTAAACAAACCTTCCGAAGACTTTGATACTTCGGAAGGTTTTGCTTTTATTAGTAGTATGATAGTAGTTCGCTTCTAATAATTCAAACAAGGACGGCAAAAAACTGCAATCAAAATACAATTTTGCAGTACTCTCCTTTGATATTTTCGATTTTTTCTGAATCAATATGCTTAACGAGTGCACCTCTTGACTTATCCGGAGCAAACCCAAATCTGGAATAGAAATTCTTCATAAAATAATGAGTTTTTATGATTCTTATTCCAAGCATGGACATTCTGCCGATAAAATCTTCAAGCATTGCTTTTCCTATTCCCCTGCCTTTCATTGATGATATTACTACGCTGCCATCCAATAATACTTCAGTATCAGATATATTTCGATAGCAAATTCCGCCGATTACTCTGTCTATGGAATCTGTAATTACGTAGTATTCATCGAGGTCAGATATTAATTTCGGATATTTTTCCTTGAAAAATATTCTGTAAAGAAGACCAATCTCTGATGGATTTTTTGGCTGTCTGAAATTATAAATTATTCCGAATTTATCTTTAAAATGAGACTGAAGAATTACTTCTCTGTTTTTGGAAGATGATGCCGTAAGTACATCAATATCTTTATCAGCACTGAAATTCGGATAAACCATTCTGCTGAATACGTGTCTGTCTGTTTCTTTCTGCAGTTTACTCTGCAAGCGGGAGAGTTCAATTAAGTTAATGGCAGGTTTTATCTCATTTTCTAACATTTTATTGATTAAATCATTGATTGCATCTTTGATTTCACTGTCGGAATTTCTGAAATATGTATCACGATAATAAACATAACGGATTATTTCAGGGAATCTGTTAAGCCTGTACAAATTGCTTATTTGAAGAAGAGTTTCCTCCTTGGCATAATCTGTAGTTTCAGGATTGTCTTTTTCCCAGTCAGTATATCTCTTTATTGCTTTTATCAGAGCAAGAGGCTCATAATAACCAATTTTAAGATAATCTTTATATTCCGATATTTTATTAAGCAATTTATTTCTGTATTTATATTTTGTGTCAACAAGGAGTTCATTTTCAAGTTCTCTGATAAACTTATCAGCAGTTTCCCTGCCGGTTGCTTCAATAAGAGCATCGAATATCCACTTCAGATGTATCTGGTCAAATATCCAGCCGTAATGATGCGTAGTTTTTTCATAAAAATTCTTGATTATAGGTTTTATCAGTGAAAGTGGACTTGCATATTTGCTCCACCCTGCTATTGAATTGATTGTAGCTGTCTCCCGGAAATCAAGTTCGGGAACCATTACGTTTTCAGGAGAAAGAAATCCGGGTACAATTTTCTTTTCAGAATAGTTCCATGCTCTGAAAAATGCAGTAAGAGATTCTATGAAGAGGGTTCTTAATTCATCAGTTTTGGAGAAATTCTCTCCTTTAATTCTTTCGCTGGCATAGCTTCTGATTTTATCCCATGCAGTAAGTTCATTCAGATATTCTACACTTCTTGCGTTCAGTTCAGGTCTTACAGCACCAAGTCTTGGTATTACACGAGGACCATAAGGATAGCCTGAAATAATAATATGCCTGTAAATACCCTCCAGAGCATATTCGGTATCAATATTATCATTAATAAATATTTGAAATTCATAATGAGATGTATTTTTAGTATTGATGCTTACACGATAATTCTTGCAGTTTGCAGCGGATTCGAGCCTTGATATCCATATACCGTCGTCTTCCACGTTTGTTATTTCAAATTCTTTTTCATCAAATGCAAGCAAAATACTTTGCTTAATAAATGCAGTTCCGATTAAGACTGATTTTAGATTATTTATTTCTGAATTTTTCAGAGAATCATCGAAAACCAGTTTGGAATCCCATAGTTTATCATCTACTTTTTTTATCTGAGAATCTAATCTGTATTCATAATAGGAGTATAATTTTTGAAAGTACACTGCGGCTTGCTCTGCTAATGCAGGGTCTTCATCAAGGAGCATCCAGTTTGTAAGTTCATATCTTACAGAAGTGTAATATTCAGGATGCATTTTGATAAATTCTATGAGCAATTCAAAAATATCTGTAAATAATATTCTTGTTTCTTCGGAAGCGGGCCAATTTAACTGCTTTCTGTATGTATAGAGTCTTTTTCTTAATGCTTCAAGTCTTCTTTTTTCAAGTTTTCCCGTAGCAATTTTATGTATGGAATTGGAATTGATAAATCTTTTTCCTGAAGCAAGAAATGCAGGAAAAGCGTGAGTATAATCAGGGTTTGGTTCATCAAGGAGCAATATTCTGTATGCTGTAGCTCTGATATCTTCATTATTGTGTCTTGCCAGCATCTCGATTCTGCTTCTTATCAAATTTGCAATTCTTTCATCGGATTTAGTGAGCAAATTGCCGAGTTTTTCAAGTGCGTCAGATACGATTTTATCATCTTGATTTAATATATCAACATTTAATTGATAAATCTCAGAAATCAGAGCATCTTTATTGTTTTTTAACTTTGGTACAGATTTGATTTCTGTATGAGCAGGGATGAAAATATGATTATAAATATTTCCGTAAGATGTATCCCAGCCGTATTTATATTTTGCAAATTCCATCAGTTCGGTATTACCGAGCCACAAAAGAGGCTGTCTGATAAT
>CAZIXJ010000129.1:0-7437 GCA_964542835.1 uncultured Hyphomicrobiales bacterium | reverse complement strand
AAAAACTTACAAATATAACAAAGTAAAATGAGAAATATTTGAAAAAGTACAAATGTTTCTTACTTTTATCTTTATATGCTGATAAATCAATCAAAATCCGGGATAAAGAGCCTGTGTGAAAACATTGAAATTCAAATTTTATGAAAAAATGTAATCTTCTAAACCCCCTCTCCCACTGGGAGAGGGCTGGGGTGAGGGTCTTAAAAGAAAGAGTTTTTCGACTTTTTACACAGTCTCTCCGATTTCGCAATGGGATTGCCAAATCGGAGTTTGGCAATCAGAGTTAATTTGCCTGAGGCTCTCGAAGGCAACAGATTGTGTTTTACTTGCAGCCGACGGCTTAAGCCGTCGGTTACATCTCGGTAAAAAAATACGGGGTGAGGAAATTTCCCATCTCTGTACTTCTACTTTATATTTTCCGTATCTTGATTTTATGTTGAAAATAATTTAAACTAAAAAAAAGAAATTATTTTACAATTCGATACTCGATTACTTCATTTTCAGAATCATAGATTTCAATTACTGAAATATTACCGGAATAATTATTTTCTTCCATATATACTTGCATTTCAGGATATACTCTCATTAAGCCTACAAAAACAGACATTTCACCTTTAAAAGGAAAATATGCAACCGGATATTCACCTTCAGGAATAGTAGTTATTTTGAAATCTTTTGAAATTTCCTTAATTATTGTACTGTCTGTAATATTTACTATGTACCCGCCATCAAATCTCAGGTCTTCTACGGCAACTTCTTCAGGATTATCATAATACTGACTGAAACCTTTACTTACTTCTATACCATACTCATTTATTAATTTACTTTTTACATCATCAAGGATTAGTGGTACCTGACTAAAATCTCCTGTTACGCTCTTATATACGACTGTTTCTCCACCGGTATGTTCAATGCTGAACTCTACTTTTCTGAAACCTCCATAATAAGCAAAAACTGATAGCAGTAATACTATAATTACTGCAATTACAATCAAAATAATCTTCAGAAATTTCATTACTCACCTGTAATTGAATATTGAATAAAATACAAAAATAAAAATTAATATGTATTAAAAACAAACAATTTTGCATTAATAAAAAATAAAGCAGGATTCAATTATTATCAATATTTTTTGAGTGGATTAAGTTATAATCACTTCATAAACAAAATGTTTTTTCGGTAATTTTTTCGTAAATTTGTAATTATATTGAATGTAATTTATTATTTTTTACTTTAATTATCAGGTGTTATTTATGTCTAAATACGTTTATTATTTCGGAGGCAAAAAGGCTGACGGAAAAGCTGATATGAAAAATCTTCTCGGCGGAAAAGGTGCTAACCTTGCAGAGATGATTAATATCGGACTTCCTGTACCTGCAGGTTTTACGATCACTACAGAATTATGTACTTATTATTACGACCACGGCAGAACTTACCCTCAGGAACTCGATGCTCAGGTAAATGAAGCACTCGCTAAATTAGAAAATGAGATGGGCGCCAAATTCGGCGACAATGACAATCCCCTTTTAGTATCTGTTCGCTCAGGTGCAAGAGCCTCAATGCCGGGTATGATGGATACCGTGCTTAATCTCGGACTAAATGACGACACAGTGGAAGGATTAATCAAGCAAAGTGGTGATGCAAGATTTGCATATGATTCTTACCGCCGGTTTGTAGCTATGTATGGCGATGTAGTTCTTGATATGAAGCCAAAAACAAAATATGACGTTGACCCGTTTGAAGAAATACTTGACAAGAAAAAAGAAGAAAAAAATGTAAAACTTGATATTGAACTCACTCCTGATGACCTGAAAGATTTGGTTGCTCAATTCAAAAAAGCAATTAAAGATATTACGGGAAGAGATTTCCCTGAAGACCCTAAAGAACAACTTTGGGGAGCTATTGGAGCGGTATTTGGCTCATGGATGAATGAAAGAGCAATCAAATACAGAAAATTAAACGGAATACCCGCAGAATGGGGTACTGCCGTGAACGTACAGGCAATGGTCTATGGAAATATGGGTGAAGATTGCGGTACCGGTGTTGCATTTACAAGAGATGCCGCTACCGGTGATAATTATTTCTATGGTGAATTCCTTATGAATGCTCAGGGAGAAGACGTAGTAGCAGGCACGAGAACTCCACTGCTTATTGAAGAGCTAAAAGCAAAAGATGAAAAATCATATAACGGATTAATGGATATCCGTGAAAAATTAGAACAGCACTACCATGATATGATGGATATTGAATTTACCATCCAAAAAGGTAAATTATATATGCTTCAGTGCCGTGTAGGTAAAAGAACTGCACTTGCCGCAATTAAAATTGCAGTGGATATGGTAAACGAAGGCTTAATTGACCCTAAAGAAGCATTAAGGAGAATTCAGCCGGACCAGCTTAATCAGCTTTTACGCCCGATTTTTGATATGAAAGAAAAATTGAAAACTATAGATAACGGAAATCTGCTTACCAAAGGATTAAATGCAGGACCGGGTGCTGCTACGGGTGTAATTGCTTTTAACTCCGAAGACGCAGTGGAAATGAAACAGCAGGGCAAAGATGTAATCCTCGTAAGAATTGAAACATCTCCTGAAGATATAGCTGGAATGGATGCTTCTGAAGGTATCCTTACTGCACGCGGTGGTATGACTTCTCATGCTGCTCTTGTAGCACGCCAGATGGGTAAAGTCTGCGTAGCCGGCTGCGAAACACTTCAAATTAATTACAAAAACAGAGAAATGAAAGTAGAAGGCAAAGATATCGTATTGAAAGAAGGCGATTTTATTTCAATTGACGGTTCTACAGGTGAAGTAATTGACGGAAAAATTCCTACAAAACCAAGCGAAGTAGTACAGGTATTAATTGATAAATCTCTCGAGCCGAAAGATGCACCTACTTTCCGTATGTATGACCAGATAATGAAATGGGCTGATGAATACAGAACTCTAAAAGTAAGAACAAATGCAGACCAGCCTGACCAAAGTGCCAATGCCGTTGCTTTCGGCGCTGAAGGAATAGGACTTACAAGGACTGAGCATATGTTCTTCGGCGAAGGTAAAATCGGACCTATGAGAGAAATGATACTTGCTGAAGATGAAGAAGGACGCAAAAAAGCTCTTGCTAAACTTCTGCCGCTTCAGAGAGAAGATTTTGAAGGTATTTTCAGAGCTATGACCGGAAGACCTGTTACCGTAAGAACAATAGACCCTCCACTGCACGAATTCCTTCCTCACGAAGAGAAAAATCAGAAGCAGGTAGCTGACGACCTTGGAGTTGACCCTCAGCTTATCAAAGAAAGAGTGGAATCTCTGCACGAATTTAATCCTATGCTTGGATTCAGAGGATGCCGTCTTGGTATGATGTTCCCTGAAATCACTGAAATGCAGGCTCGGGCAATATTTGAAGCTGCCGTTAATGTGAAAAAAGAAGGTATCGAAGCATTTCCTGAAGTAATGATTCCTCTTGTAGGACACAAGAAAGAACTCGATAATCAGGAGCAGATAGTACGCAAAGTTGCAAAAGAAGTAATGAAAGAAACAGGTACTGAATTTGAATATCTCGTTGGTACAATGATAGAAGTGCCACGCGGAGCAATTACTGCCGGTGAAATAGCGGAAACTGCCGAATTTTTCTCATTCGGTACAAATGACCTTACCCAGACTACTCTCGGAGTAAGCCGTGATGATGCAGGAAAATTCCTACCTGAATATGTAGCAAGAGACATTTACGATACAGACCCGTTTGTATCCCTTGACCAAAGTGGTGTTGGATTCCTTATGCAGCACGCAGTAAAAGAAGGAAGAAAAACCAAACCGGATATCAAACTCGGTATTTGCGGAGAACACGGCGGCGACCCGAAAACGGTTCATTTCTGCCATAATCTCGGTTTGAATTACGTATCATGCTCACCTTTCAGAGTGCCTATTGCACGTCTTGCAGCAGCGAGAGCAGCCATTATGGAAAAATAATTCTGAATGAATGAAATATAATTATCCCCCTTGATAAATTTATATCATGGGGGATTTTTTTTAGAAATTATTCTCTGTTGCTAATAAGCAGTTATTATTCCCTCACTTCCTAACCATCACCTTAATAGTTTGTTTCTTATCGCCGTGGCTGATTTGGATTAGATAGACGCCATCGGGAACATTGGTGCAGTTCCAAATCAAATTGCCGCTGTATGCGTTAATTTGCTCGAATGAAATGTCCTGCTCTCTGCCTACTTCCACTCCGTTTGTGTTGTATATCTTTACACTTTTGGTATTCATCTCAAGAGATGTATCCCAATACACTAGTGAACGCACCTCAGTACTTGCAGGCTGAGGATACGGTGGGTAAGTGTAGAGATAGTTTTGGGTTTCGGTTTCTTCAACATTCGATATGAAGTCATCTTTATAAAATTTTACTAAATTTAATTGAATATGAAAAGGATCTAAATTATAATAGGTTTGAGGCATTGATGTGATTGTGAAATATAATTGTTCATCAAAAGAATACACTGAATATATAGCATTAAATGTTGCTCCATTATCTTCTCTTTTTTTCCAATTATAAAAGTATTTTTTTACATCAATAGAATCCCAAGAAACATTATCTAAACCTAAATTTTCTGCAAAATACATTACTGCATCTGTTGATACAAAATATAATCGATTTCGATGTTCAAACATATTATCATACACATTAACACGGTTTAATTCAGCAGGTAAATATACTGTATCAAACTTTTCAGTATTAAAATTAAATATGTACATTACATTTGTTGAATCCCAAGTATTTGGAAATAAAATATTGTTCTTATATTTGTATTGTGCTTTATAGGAATCTATTTCAACAAAACTATCATTTTCTTCAATATATTTCTTACCTGATTTCATTGGAACTTCTATGTTCATTTTTTTCCAACTGTTACCGTTGTCAGTGGATTTTATCATAAAATAATCTATATTAATATTATTTTCAAAATCTGCTTCCTTTATACTTTTTTTATAACAAAGAGAATACAGATTGTTTATGTCATCTTTGAAAATTTGTTTAACAATCGTTGAATCGAATACAACAGTGTCTTTTAAATTATATGAATTATCGAATACTAATATTTTAGATCTTGGATTTTTATAATAATATTGTGATACAAAAAGAATGTTATCATTAACTTCAACTCCTTTATAATTTGAAGTTGTCCTGCCAATACTATTTATGCCTAAGTTTTTTATTGGTTCACTGTAATTTAATGATTTGGCATAATCATTAGTAGTAACAAAATTTGTGTCTCCAAAAAATAATATTCCATTGTTATTGTTAAAATAATATTGGCTTAAAGGTGAACCTGATAATTTTGTTACATCATTTATCTTGATTTTTTGAGGCAGCCATGTAATACCTGCATTATATGTATTATGAATAATGCCACTAAAATAATTAAAAATCATCTTGTTTTTATCTAATATGATTGGTTTATAAAAGCGAGTTTTATAATTGTAGTTATAATACATATATTGTGCAAAATTCGATTTTATTTTCCAATTTATTCCTCCATCATTTGATATAAATATTGACATATTTTTCCCGGTTGCAACATAGGTTTCATCTGAAACCTTTTCAAGATGAGTAATTGGTTCGGATATTGGAAAAGAAGTAAGTAGAAGGCTGTCTTTATCTTTAATTTCACTAGTATCTGTAACTATTTGTTCTGTTTTTGACGATAATGAATATTCTATCAAAGTTGGAGATATTATTGCATAATAACCTGATGGTTTTATATCAGGATATATATCATTTATAAAAGTATAACGTAAAAAAAATAATTCAAGATTATTACCATTTAAACAGTATGTAGAAAAATTATTATGGAAATCGTATATTTTTTCCCAATCTTTGCCTTTATTGTTTGAAACTAAAATATTGGAAGATTGGTTGCTTCTTGTAGGTTGTACAATTAATTTATCATTAATTATTTTAAGATTTCTACTATATGGAAATTCATTGTTTTTATCTATGTATAGTACATTATCATATGTTATATATTCGTTGTTTGTGATGTTATATACGGCAAAATCATATGTGTTTTTAATAAAATATAAATTTTCATTATCAGTTTGAAACTCTGTATAATTATTATCAATTTTGTTTAAATCATAGACTTTATTGATTTGTAAGTCTAAATTTGATGAATATATTCCATCGTTGGCTAAATAATACAGTTTATCATTTGTAAATAAAATCGAAATAAATATTTGGGATTCTGATAACTCTTTAACATTCCAATTTATCCCGTTTTTAGAATGTAAAATTGAAAAATCAGAAACACCATAAAATTCATTATTTACAGTTATAATTTTTTTAATTCTGTGTTTATCACCAATATTTATTCTATCCCAAGTTTTTCCTTCATCAGTCGTAAATGTGATTATTCCATAATTACCATAACATAATATAATATCCTTATTATAAGCTATGCCGTTATAGTCAGTTATCATTCGTTGCGGTGCAATTTCATAATCATTTGCAAAAATGACAATTGAGCTAAATACTAAAAAAAGTAAAATTATATTTTTCATTTTGAATCTCCTTAAATAAATTTAAATATATTCTTTGTAAATAGTCCTTAATTAATCCTCTCCATCAACAATTAAATTCAAGAAGAGGATTGATATTCAATAAAATCTATTCTTGAAGCCACCATTCAGGCGGGCAGTCTCTACCAATCCAGCAAGTTGTTTCCCATACATCATCAAAAGTCATTCCTGCAGGAGGAATAACCGGAATAGTATAAGAACATGGTGTTCCATAACTGATAATACTTGCCGGGGTAAAAACATATTGTTGCAATAACTCATCAAAACATACTTCATATGTTGCCAAACACACATAGTCGTTTTCAATGCAGTCTTCAATTACTGTAATATTCCCATTGCTAAATACAATATTTCTTTTTTTGATACATAAAGGCATTTCTACAGTTATAGTTAGCATATCCTCATCACATGGAGGATAATTGCATAAATCAACGTATTCATCTAAAGCAATATTATGAGACCATGCTTCAATATCATCTGTTGGACAAGATGAATGGGGTGCAATTACTTCAGCTTTAACATTTTTAATATTGGCATCACCAACACCAAAATGATTACACTTGTAGCAAAATGAAACTTCATAAATGCAGCTTGTTCCCGGATAAGCTAATTGTACACTATGATAAGTATAGCCTGGAGGACAGCTTTGTGCTTCCACTTCATTGCTCTGCATTGCGAATGACATTACAAATATTAATGTCGCTAAAGTTAATTTTATAAGATTCATTATAAATCTCCTTAAATTTCAAAAATTATTTTTATTTTTCACATTCCCAAAAACCCAAACAACATAGCTTTAGAAATACCGGCTACTTTCGCAAAATTTCTTTATAGTACCGGGCCGCTCCGAAGCTCCTTA
>CAZIXJ010000128.1:0-7443 GCA_964542835.1 uncultured Hyphomicrobiales bacterium | reverse complement strand
GAATGTTTTTTATGTTTCACTTGATTTTGTCAGTTTTTACACAGTCTCGGAGTTTACCGATAAAATCGGCACAGGTGGGAATCAGATATTTTATCTTGTATGTTTGAAAGCAACTTAGTATAAAATCTGTATGCATAAAGGAATTGCGGAAATCTTGTTCATTATCTGTTATTACAAACTACTTTTTATAATATCTCTGAATTGAATCTGTAAAGTTGCTTTTAATCTGTGAACAGGGTCATCGGTAAGTTCATTCTCAAATTCATGCTCGTAATCAAGTAATACGATATTGCTTTTATTAATGAAATAAGCAAATCCTCCGATAAACCGCTCATCGTATGCTCCCAATGATTTATCATCTGTCTGAAAATTGTCATACCTGGCAATTACAGAGAAATTATTAATTGGCTTGAGTTCCAGAAATACTGAATATCCCTCGAAATCAAGGGGTATTTGATTTTCATTAAGCAATGAGCCAAACTGATTTCCCTTACCGAATACATATTCTCCGGTAAGTGTAAAATATTTATGTTCGTATGCCGAATAAACTGATTTTGTTTCCCATTTTGGTTTCTTTTCAATATCATCAATGTTGCTTTTGCCGTTAAGATAATAAAGCCCGACTTTCCATTCCGGCAATGCTCTCCACAGCGGCATTATACCAATGCGTGTCTGAAAAGCTCTGTCGGGATTTATCGGAAATCCTTTGTAGCCTGTGCCGTTATATACGCCTATTGTATAATCTGCAATTTTTGGACCGTCTCCGGATTCATTCAGGTCGCCATACATAGTAATACCGAAATCTGCCGAATCGAAAAGCCCGGATTTTTCGGCAAACAAATGCCCCTGCAATCTGTACTGATAAAACTGACTTTGATATTCCAGCCATGGGTTATGAATTATTCCAACTTTAAATCGTAGCTTATCAACCATACCAAAGCCAGGAACTTTGAACAAGGCATACATGTATTTTATTCGCTCTTCGTTTCCGTCATCATCTTCATAAGTATCATAAGTTATCCTGAAATCCATATATGAAGTAATGCTTTTTCTAAAATCAAGATAAGCTCTTCTTATTTGAAATTTGTTATGTCGCAGTTCGCCATCTTCTAATTTGGAAGTATTAGAAATAAAACCAAGTATGGAAAAATTCAAATCTTTATTGATCTGCTGCGCTTCATTCAGTTCTGCATAAGAATTAAAAGAGAATAATAATAATAAAACAAACAATTTCATAAATTATTTTTTCAAATTTGTAAAACATAAATTGTTAAATTAACATTAATTTCTTAACTAACAATTCACATTTTTAATCCTATGCTAAAATAAATCAGTATCGGACTCCATGATACAGCATTCGGATTTTCGAGTAAGTAAAAACTTCTGCCTGCTGATACTGTAGAAGGACCAAGAGGAGTATCAAGTGAAAGAGATAATCCAAGCCCGTGAATAAGACTGTTGAATTTTACGGATTCAGGCATTAGCCATACCGAGCCGATATCATATCTGCCGGAAAGATAAGTATCAAAAAATATATCGAAAGGCAACTGATAGCGATATTCGAGAGAGCCTTTAATTACTTGTCTGCCTCTTTCTGCATATTGCCTGAGACCAAAAAAATTATCCTGTCCGCCGAGATAGAAAAATTCAGATTCGGGAAGAGTTCTGTCTGAAACGCCAAATAATACCGAAGGAGTAATAATACCTGATAAAAACTTTTGGCTGTTTCTATAATAGAAATTTACTTTGGTGAAAGGAGTGCTGTTTTCAACATTTATCAGATTTGTTTCGAGAGAAAGCTCTATTCTGTTGCCTTCTTCAGGAAAAAATCTTCTGTCTTCAGAATCGAAAAGAAGAGCGGGCTTTATAGTAAAGATGTTCATAAAATCAGGTTTTTCAGCAGATTGTGCATAGAACCTCTGTTTTTCATATTTAGCTGTAATCTCAAGTAAACCAAAAGTCTCAAACTGATTTCCAATTGAGTAAGAAATTCCATATTTTTCCAGTATATTCTCGGTATCTACAATTTTTGCAAATTCATTTCTTGAATTATCAGGGTCATTTTTATAATGATTTATTTCGATATTATCATAAAAAGCATGCAATGATGCCGTCAAATCAGTGCTTAATATAGCAGGGTTTTGAACCATAAATCCGGCTTTTTGGTATCTGTTACTAAGCTCAAATCTTACAGTCATACGCTGTCCCATATTGAATAGATTTTCCTGAGTAAAATCAATTCCTGCCTGAGTGTTATACTCATTATCAATTCTTGCACCGAACCTTATGAATTGCGTCGGAGCTTCTGTATATCGGATTATTATTTTAGCTCCCGGTTCATCTTTGGGAATTACGGGGATAATATCAAGCTCCTCAAAATATCCGGTATTGTAAAGCCTGTTCCATGAGCTTATAATATTTTCAGAGTTCAGAATTTTTCCTTTTTCAATATCAAGCTGCCTGAGAATTAGAAATTCGCTTATTCCGTTTTTATCTTCAATTTGAATTTCATTAATTTTTCTTTCATCTACAAAGATTGTAAGAGAACTGTCAGTTTCTTCAGATACTTTAGCTGTGGTAAAGGAATATCCTTTTTTTCTGTAAAAGCCAATTACATCCTCGACTATCCTTTTCTTTATTTCTTCATTTTTGTATTTACCCGAATATCTGTTTTTAATGGCATTTGTCAGTGAATCATTTTGGTTTTCAGAAACTGTTTCAATATTAAGTTCATTAAGAATATTATTTCTGAATGCTTTAATTACCAGAGATTTATTTTTATAAATTTCAAATTTTTCGTACTTATTGATAATAAGAAGATTATTAAGATATGAAGCAATATTTTCAGATTCCATTGATGAGAGTTGAGATGAATCCTTTGTATCAAAATCAATATATTCTATTGATTCTGATTTGTTATCTTCAATAAAACCGGAGATATTAGTTAGAATAATATTTTTCTTATTTTTATAGATTGATTTTAATTTTTGTAATTGTTTTTTCGCTGCAAATTCCCCAAGAGTAATTAATGTGTCAGCGTATCTAAAATCTGCATTGGAATATTCAGTTATCTCAGGTTCAATTACCAAATCAGCAATTTTCAGTGATTTGGCACTATATTTCTGAATAGATACTGAAATTGTCTGGTCTGCAATATTCCAAGGTGTATTCAGCATTTCGGGTGCGAAAATCGGAGAAGTGGTATTCATTGCAACAGTAATGTCAGGTGTGTATTTCTTTGCAAATTCCACGGGAATATTAGCAAATATTCCTCCATCAATTAAAATCATTGAATCAATATTCACGGGTGTGAATCTAATTGGTATGGTAGCACTTGCCTTTACGGAATTAACGATATTACCTTTGTCAAGCAAAACTGGTTTACCTTCGACTATATCAGTAGCGACTGCTGCAAACGGGATTTTAAGCTCGCTGAATTTATCATCGGATTTGTATTTGGCATTCCAAAAATGTAATTGAAGAAATTCCAGAAGATTAGAACCTTCGGAAACTGCTTTTGGCACAACAAATTTGAAGTTTTTAAATTTCAACGAAATTAGAGAGCGGTCTGTAATCTCCTTTTGGTCTAAAAATAATTCTTTTCTGGGATTGAATTCATTAAAAGAAAATATATTTTCCCATTTGGTATTCAATAGTATATCTTCCAGTTCCTTTATATCGTATCCGCTGGCATAAAGACCTCCAATAATAGCTCCTACACTTGTACCCACAATATAATCAGGTTTGTATCCTGCCTGCTCGAGCTGTTTGATTATGCCGAGATGAGCAATGCCTCTTGCACCGCCCCCGCTGAGGGCATAGGCAATTTTGGGATTAATATTATTTTTGGAGATTACGAGAGTATCTTTAGCGTAAATATTTACGCTCAGCAACATAAAAAAAAATATGATGATATTTCTATTCATTATAAAATATCAAATCCCTTAAAATCTTGTTTAATATCTAAATACTTTTGTTTTACATTTTCTACATATGAGCGGGAAGGTCCTTTTTTCAAGGCATTAAATAGTGATTCCTTAGATTTTTCATCAGTATTTACTACTACCTCCACGCTTCCGTCCGGTAAATTTTTTGCATATCCTTTAAGTCCCAGAGATGCAGCCTTTTGATATACAAAATATCTAAAGCCTACTCCCTGTACCAGTCCCGAAACAGTAAATATAATAGTGCGTTCCATTTATCTCACTTTTTCTATTCTGCGAATTTCAGGTATTTCTTTCAAAATCAATCTTTCTATGCCAGCTCTTAGTGTCATCATAGCCATAGGGCAGTCCTTACAGTTTCCTGTAAGCCTTACTTCGAGAGTAGCAGTATCTTCTTCATAATTGACATATTCTATATCGCCTCCGTCCTGAACAAGATAAGGTCTGACCAATACGAAAACTTTTTCTACTTTCTCTCTGATTGTTTCTTTTTTGCTCATATTCTTTTTTTGTCTGAAAACAAATATTATGATTAATATCGCATAATTATTTTGGGAGGGGTTTGCTAAAAAGTATGACTTCCGGCTTTTATTTGTCAGACAAGAATGTCTGAACTACTATTAATCAATAACTTAGCAGAACAGACATTACTGTCTCTGATTCTATTCAATATTTTTTTGTACATCCCTCTGCATAAATTATATTTAAATACTAATATCCACAGGTTTTTCATCTATAATATTATAATTTTTCTTTCTTACTTCCCGAACTACATTAGCTGTAATTTCTTTCAGGATTTCATTTTGTTTGCTTCCGTCCTGATTAAGAACTACGGGTTTTCCACCGTCATTTCCTTCTCTCATATTCATATCCAAAGGGACTTCTCCGAGAAATTCGGTTTCGGTTTCATAAGCTACTTTCTTTCCGCCGCCTTCTCCGAAAATATAATATTTATTATCAGGAAGCTCCGGCGGAGTGAAATAGGACATATTTTCCACAATACCAAGCACGTCCACATTTACTTTTCCAAACATACTGATACTCCGTCTTACATCCGACAGCGAAATCTCCTGCGGGGTAGTAACTACTACCGCTCCTGTAAGCGGGATTTTCTGAGTAAGAGTAAGTTGAATATCACCGGTTCCCGGTGGCAAATCAAAGACTATGAAATCAAGATGTCCCCATTCTACCTGCTCGAAAAGCATAGTAAAGTAACCTGCAAGCATTGGTCCGCGTACAATCGCTGCCTGACTTTTATCCATTAGAAATCCCATAGATGCTACTTTTATGCCGTATTTTTCCAAAGGTATTGCTACGGGTTTCCCGTCAGGACCGGGAGCTGCTCCCATTTGCTGTCCTGAAAGCCCGAACATAGTAGGCTGGCTCGGACCGTAAACGTCTGCATCAAGTATGCCTACTTTTGCACCTTTAAGAGAAAGAGCAGCAGCAATATTGGATGCTACTGCAGATTTTCCTACACCGCCTTTACCGGATGATACAGCAATAATATTCTTAACGTTCTTTAGAAATTCGCGTTTGTTATCAGGCATTTCAGCCTCATCAATAAATATCTCGTGGGTGAAATCAGGAGCAAGTTCTTTAAGTACTTTTGAGATTTCTTCCTTGATTATGGGATAAATCCATTGAATAGGCTGGATAAGATTTACATAAACCTGTATGGAAGAATCTTTAACTGCTACTTTTTTAATGCTTCCAAGTTCACCGAGAGATTTATTCAGATCAGTATCTGTTATTTTATTTAATGCATCAATTATTTGTTTTTCGGATATATTTGACATTTCCGACCTCTGTATTAAAATTAAAAAAAATCATATAAAGAAAAATTACTAACGTAACGTTCTTATATTATTCAAAAATAATGAATATTTATGAATTTTAATATTAATTATTTGTCAGAGTCTATTTCGCAGAATGGTCCGCTCGGATCACTTAATTCGATAGAAGTCTGGTGAGTAGGTGATGAGCCGATGTCCACGATAGTTGATTTCTCAGAATCAATATTAGGATAAGCTATAAGAGCTATCATCATAATAAATCCCGTAACGAGAATTACAAAAGAAATAATACCTATATTAAGGTCTTCAATAAGATATGCTGAAGGAATTGAATAAAAAAGTAATATAGTAATCAAGCCTCTTGGGGCGAGAAAAATTTCAGGGAATACATCAGTTTTGATGAATAATTTGAAATTGATATATCTTATCATATAAAGTAAAATTACTATCATTGAGCCTACGGTCCACACTCTCGGGTCAATCAGTTCTTTAAGGTCAATAGACATACCAAACGCAACAAAGAAAAAAGTCCTTACCACAAAAGCAGTTTCTGCTGTAATCATCTTAAATTCTTTTGAAATTTTGTGAACAGATTTGAAATCGAGATATTCTGCAAGCCTACCCTTGAAAAAATATTTAGTATTATTGAGCACAAGCCCGAAAATAAAAATTATCAGCAGAGCAGAAAGATGCAGTTCTTTTCCGATAGCATATAGCAGTGCAAGAATAGCAATTATAAGAAAAAATTTAATTTCGGTTTTAATTTTACTGAAAAAATAAACCATAATGTATGATAATACAAAAGAGAGAATTACTGTAAGTATTATGGAAAAAATTCCCGTGATGCTGAAAATTGCACCGCTCTGAAGTACAACAAAATTAAAAAACATAATACCGATAATATCGGAAAATGTTGCTTCATATATAATAAATTCTTTTTTGTCTTTGGAAAGGCTGTGTACGCTTGGTATTACTACGGCAGAACTGACAACTGACAGCGGAATGGCATAAACGAGTGAATTAAAGAAACTCTCGCCTCGCATAAGCATAATTACTATGGCAAAACTGAGTGATGATATAAGCAGTATCAATAAAGCCATTAATATGGAACTTCGTATGGTAGGGAACTTGCTTTTGGAAAGTTTCAAATCTACTGCTGCTTCCAGCACAATCATTATCAGACCGATAATGCCGAGAAGCTGTAGAAGACTGAAGAACTGCTCATTTAGCGAATAATCGTAATAAGAAGCAATCTGCTTAATTATCAAGCCTGTAAAAATCAGCATCAGTACTGATGGTATCTTTGACTTTTTTGACAGTAAATCAAAAACGTAAGAAATTGCTACAAGAAGCCCGAGACCTATTATAATAGTATAAGCGTCAAACATACTTTTCCGAATATTCAAACAAAACTATATTCATATGTAGATTATTCTTCCTTTTTATTGTTTTTCCAAAAATAAAGCGGGACCGAAAGAAAAGTTATCACACACACTTGCACACACACTTTATAATATGATAAATCATATTATAAATGATTAAACTTTTCAGACAGTCCCGCTAAATTATCTTATACATAATAACTTATGCATAATACTTAAGCACACACACTTAAGACAGTCGTCGATTTTTCGTTTGGATTTTTATGTATTTCGGCCGGGGTTGCTATATCAGCCTCAAGATTTATTGCGACCATACGGTGG
>CAZIXJ010000127.1:0-7456 GCA_964542835.1 uncultured Hyphomicrobiales bacterium | reverse complement strand
GAATCTGAAATTACAATTACAGCGGTTTTTGCATATCTTATACCGGAATGAATAAGCACGTGGTCGTTCGAAGCATCGCCATAGATTATCTGCTCTGTATCTTTCAGTCGTTTTACCGTATCGGGATTCATCTCAATTATAGTATAATCAAGACCAATTTGTTTTGCAGCAATACTGATATTTTTCCCATTCAGACCATATCCGATTATCACAAGGTCGGTTTTGTATTCTTCGTCCCTCTCTTCAGTATAATTTGCTTTAGAGAAATAGTCTGAAATTTTCTCGCCAAGCATTGCTATAAATGGAGTAATTGCCATAGAAAATACAGCTACTGCAAGAAACATCTGATAAAAATCATTTGAAATTAAATCCAAATCAAGACTGTATTTTGATAAAACCAGTGAAAACTCCCCTATCTGAGCAAGGAAAAATCCAACTATAAGTGCTATCCTGAGCGGATATTTCAAAGTAATAACTGCAAATGAAGCTGTTGCTATTTTTATCAGAATAATTATAAGTGTAAGAAAGATTACGGATAGTATATTTTCCGCAAGAAACTCTAAATTAAGCATCATACCAACAGAAACAAAGAAAAAACTCGTAAATATATCCTTAAATGGCTCTACAAGTGATATGGCTTCTATGTCATATTCAGTCTCGGAAATTATCAATCCTGCAAGAAACGCACCGAGTTCCGGAGAAATACCTATAAGCGATGCCAGCCATACTATACCGAAGCACATCAGCATTATTGCTATATAAAATAATTCTTTTATTCTAGTTTTTACAATGAAATTAATAATTACAGGCATTAAGTATTTAACAGAAACAAAAAGAAACAGCAAAATTCCTACGATTTTTGCAATTAATATTAATGTCGAAACAGCAATAGTCTGCTCGGAATTACCTGCAAGCATTGGTATTATAAGGAACATCGGGAGTATCATAATATCCTGATAAATCAGAATACTTATTTTGAAATTGCCGTAAGGCGTGCCTACAAATCCTTTAGATTGTACCATTTTCAATACTATTGCGGTACTGCTGAGCGATGTAAAAAATCCGGTAAGAAGTGAAGTCTTAGGCTCTAATCCATATAAATAACTTACCCCCGTAGCAATTGCAATAGTAAGAAGTACCTGAATACTCCCACCGATTAGTATCATCTTTTTCATTTTGATTAGCCGGCTTATGGAGAATTCCATACCCAGAGTAAAAAGAAGCAAAATAATGCCGATTTCGGCGAGCAAATCTATTGCGTGTTCGGAGCTTATAAGCCCAAACACAAAAGGACCCGCGAGAATCCCTGTAATAAGATACCCTACAATGGCAGGTATTTTTATCTTATTAAAAATTAATATTACAATTACTGACAATAAAAAGATTATCAGAATATCATTTAAAATTGGTATATGCATATTTTTTTCAATTTTCTTTATTTTAAATTATTAAATATAACAAAATTATATTATTTTACGGTTATATTATGTTAAAAAGTGTAAAATTTGTTAAATTTGTTAAAAAAATTAATATTACATATAGTGCTAATTGGAGTATCAGCGGTAATGCTGTTTCCGGTTGTTTGGATGTTTGTACTGTCGCTGCAGGAAAACCCGAGTGATTTCGGCAGTCTTTCAATAATCTTTTCCGGCAGCTATACGCTATCCAATTTTACAGATGTTTTCAAATCCGATTCCTTTGATATTTATTTTATCAATTCTGTAATAGTATCTTTTTCAGTAACAGCCGGGAATGTTCTTTTCTGCTTTATTACGGGTTACGCTTTCGCAAGAAAGGATTTTGCCGGAAAAAAGTTTCTTTTTGCTACAATACTCGGTGTATTGATAATTCCACCGCATGTAATTATGATTCCTCTTTACAGATTAATGGTGGAAATAGGATGGATAAATACATTTTACGCACTGATATTTCCATGGATAATTACTCCTTTCGGAGTATTTCTCGTAAAGCAGTATCTGGAATCAGTGCCTGCGGATATGGAAGATGCAGCAAGAATTGATGGAGCCGGTAACTGGTATATTCTTTTTAAGATAGTAATGCCGGTATCGGTGCCTATTTTAACTGTTCTGGCAATTTACATTTTTCTTACACACTGGAATTCATTTTTGTTTCCGTTTTTATTTACAAATGATGTAGCTCACAGGACTTTGCCTGTAGGACTGACTTTTTATCTTGGAAAACAATCTATAGACTGGGGGCATCTGATGTCCGGTGCCGCAATATCGGCACTTCCGATACTTATTATATTTGCGATTTTCCAGAAAAAAATTATCAGTGGTCTTACGGCAGGAGCTTTGAAAGAATAACTAATATAAGGAGAGGCTAAATGCCCGATAAAAAAATACGTGTTTTACTGGTGGATGATCAACCGCTTGTGCTGGAAATACTTAAGAAAGGTATATCCAAAGAAAAATCCATTGAAGTAGTAGGCACTGCCACCGACGGATATATTGCGCTTAATCAGATTAGCCGTGTGAAGCCTGATGTAATTGTCTTGGACCTTGAAATGCCAAGAATGAACGGTATTCAGTTTTTACATAATCTTATGCCCGTAAAGCCAATTCCTACTTTGATTTTAAGTGCACTTACCGAGAATAATTCTCAGATAACCGAAGATGCATTTAAGGCAGGGGCTATTGACTTTCTTCAAAAACCTTCTGCAGGTTCTAAAGGACTAAACGGACTAATCGTTCAACTATGGGCAAAAATAAAAATGGCTGCAACTAAAGATGTAAGCCATATGAAGAAGCAAAGAAAAGATTATAAATTACCAGATAATCATCTGGACAGATCCAAAAAAACAAATAAACACGTGCTTGGTATGGGCGCCCACAAATTGATTTCAGAAGCCGGCACTGAAATTAAAATATTTGCACTTGGTTCCTGTATCGGGCTTGCTATGTTTTGTCCTTCAAGAAAAATAGTCGGGCTTTGCCATGTAGCTTTGCCAAATTCTAAGACAGATCAGGAAAAATCAATAGAAATACCGGGTTATTTTGCCGATACTGCTATCAACGCTATGCTGAAAGAATTTGATGAAGCAGGATGCCCGAAAGATAAAATATTTGCTAAAATTTCAGGCGGAGCAAAAACCAAAATTGAGCTTGGCGATTATTTTGCTATTGGTCAGAAAAATGCTCTTGCCATAAAAGCCGGACTTCTAAAGAATAAAATTAAAATACTTGCCGAAGATTTGGGAGGAACTACTTCCCGTACATGCTCGGTATCTCTTGAAAGTACAAAAGTAAAGTTGCATCATCCTGAAAAAGGATACTGGGAGATTTGATTTATGATACTTGTAATACCTGCCATCGATTTGAAAAACGGGATTTGCTGCGGAGTAATAAGCGGTCAGGAAGGTACTGAAAAATATTATAAATATTTGTCGGAACATCCGCTGGAGCTTTGTACCTTACTCCGTAAGGAAAATGCTAAAGCTCTGCATATCAACGACCTTGATTCTTATGAAAGCAATGCAAACATTAATACAATTAATGCAATTTTATTTATCAGTAATCAGCTTGATATTCCTGTACAAGTCAGTTCGGATTTTTCAGATGTGGAAGAATGCCGCCTATTGCTCGAAAACGGTATTTACAGAGTAGTAATCGGAGACTTGCTTTTAAGCCAGCCTGAAAAAGTAAAAGAACTGGTAGATGAATATACCCCTTCGAAAATAGTTTTTGGAATTGAAACACAAAATGGATTATTCCAATCAAAATATTTAAAAAAACATATACATTACGATAAATTTATAAAAAAAATGATAAAAGCCGGAGGCAACAGGATATTATTCGGGGAAAAAGACTGGAAATTAAAGCCAGACAGTGCAGATTCCGAATTGCTTTACCAAATCTCAAAAAAATATAATTTAAGAGTAACTTGCGTAGGCGGGATAAACTCACCTGAAAAATTATGGGGTATTTCTAAATATTCTTTAAAAGGAATAGATTCTGTAATAATCGGTAAACCATTATACGACAACGTATTCCCTTGTCAGGCTATTTGGAGATTCGCTGAATCACAACTTGAAAATTTGTAATTTTGAAAAAAAAATGCTAAATTTACCTAATTATTATATGATTTATCCGTTTAATTTTTTATTATTTTTATCCTGATATATTTTAATTAAGGAGAAAATTATGCCTTACATCTATTTAGATGGGCAAAAGATCGAAACACAGCAAGGCAAGACTATAATACAGGCGGCTTATGATAACGGAATTGAAATTCCTCATTTCTGCTGGCATCCTGAATTGTCAGTAGCCGGTAATTGCCGTATGTGTCTTGTCGAAGTTGGTATGCCGAAAAAAGACCGTGAAGGTAATATTGTTTATGAAGAAAATGGTAAACCCCAAATCGGCTATTTGCCAAAATTACAGATTGCTTGCGCTACTCCTGTTCAAGACCAAATGGTTGTTCATTCAAAAAATAAAAAAGCACTGGAAGCGCAGGAAGCAGTTATGGAGTTCCTTCTTATCAATCACCCGCTGGACTGCCCTATATGCGATGAAGCCGGTGAGTGTAAACTTCAGGATTACGCTTTCAGGCACTCAAATGGTGAAAGCAGGTTTGATGAAGTAAAGAATCATAAAGATAAAAGGCAAAAATGGGGTCCGAATGTAATGTTCGATGCAGAACGCTGCATTTCCTGCTCCAGATGCATAAGATTTGCTAAAGAAGTAGCAAAGCAGGATGTTCTTACTTTTGTGCAGAGAGGCGATCACGTTACCATCGAGCTTTTCGAAGATACAGAATTTGACAGCCCTTATTCTATGAACGTAATCGAAATATGTCCTGTAGGCGCTCTTACAAGCCCTGACTTCAGATTCAAAGCAAGAGTATGGGATATGAGTTTCAGTGATTCTATCACTGCAAATGATTCAACGGGAGCTAACATTAAAGTTGGGGTCAGGAATAATGAAATCCTCAGAATAGAGCCTC
This sequence comes from uncultured Hyphomicrobiales bacterium, assembly GCA_964542835.1. Classification (GTDB taxonomy): domain Bacteria; phylum Bacteroidota; class Ignavibacteria; order Kapaibacteriales; family UBA2268; genus CAZIXJ01. The sequence goes on along the minus strand of CAZIXJ010000127.1, from coordinate 2,491 downwards.
GAACTAATATGTATGTAAATAAGCACTGGCTTACCGACGAACAGAGACATGACTATAAATTCGTAAATGAAAACAGAATTACCGAGCCTCAAATAAAAACCGAAACCGGATTGGAAAAAGCTGAATGGATAGATGCATTCAATGAAGCGGCAAAAAGACTGGCTTCTTTCAAGTCTGATGAAGTGATGATACTTGCTTCACCGCGTATTACTAATGAAGCGGCATATCTGACAAAGAAATTTGCAAAAGATGTTCTTAAAACAAATAATGTAGATTATCTTAACCATGTAGTAAAAAATGCCAAAGCTGACGGGTTTTTGCAGGTAAGAGATAAAGCTCCGAACACAAAAGGCTGTGATACTTTCGAGTTGAATAATCCTTATGGCGTTACTGCGAATGAGTTAAAAAAATCAATAGATACAGGAAAAATAAAAGCCCTTTATCTTATTGAAGAAGATTTCAGATACCATTCGGATATTATCGAAGTCCTTGGCGAACTTGAGTTGCTCGTAGTGCAGCATTATAATAAAAATAAAGTCTCTGATATGGCAGATATATTACTTCCTGCTTCTACTTTTGCTGAAATTGAAGGTACTTATACTAATAAGGACGGCAGAGTGCAGCACTTCACACCATTCCTCGTTACTAAAGAAAACAGAAGATATATGGGGATGAAGATGAGCAGACTCGATAAGTTTGGCGCCTTCAATGACAGGTGGATGCAGTACGAAGAAAGAAATTCCAGACAATCATGGAGAATAATTCAGGGCATAGCAAATGCTCTCGGTACCAACTGGAGTTTTAAAAATTCAGAAGAAGTATTTGATGAAATTGCAGCTAATGTAGGCGAATTTAGAAATATGGATTACGATAAACTGGATGAATATCAGGGGCTTGTATTGGGGAAAGGGGGCAATCCCGACCCTAAACTGATGAAATACGAATCACATGTAATGAAACCTGAATAATTTTGTATTAATTGAGATGATATATTATGACTGATATTACCTGGATTATACTCGAGACTTCCGCAAAAGCGGGATTTTTAGTATTGTTTATACAGCTTATGGCTGCCGCAAACGTTTATCTCGAAAGAAAAGTTTCTGCTTTCATTCAAAACAGAATCGGACCTAACAGAGTAGGACCTTGGGGCGTTTTACAGCCTTTTGCTGATGTAATCAAATTATTTTTTAAAGAAGACATCGTACCTAAAAATGCAGACAGGCTTTTTCACAGAATTGCCCCCCTTATTTCTCTTGGAGTTGCAATAGCAGTATGGGCGGTAATACCATTCGGCGAATACATCGAAGTAATGGGAAATAAGGTATATATGGGAGTAGCATCCGATGTAAATATCGGATTACTTTTCATACTTGCCATGACTTCAGTAGGTGTTTACGGAATTACCCTTGCCGGCTGGTCATCCAATAACAAATACTCATTGCTTGGAGGATTAAGGTCTGCTGCACAGATGATTTCATATGAGCTTTCTATGGGATTAGCTGTAATAGGTGTAATTTTAATCAGCGGTTCATTGTCTCTTTATGATATTGTAGGGGATCAGCAGAGCTGGGGAGGATGGAGATGGAATGTATTCCTTCAGCCTCTGGGATTTATTATTTTTCTTATTTCTGCTTTTGCTGAAACAAACAGGGCGCCATTCGATTTGCCCGAAGCAGAACCTGAACTTGTAGGCGGCTTTAACACTGAATATACCGGTATGAAATTCGGTATGTTTTTCCTTGCTGAGTATGCAAACCTCGTAACGGCATCTACATTTATCGTATTGCTTTATTTCGGCGGATGGGGCTTGCCTTTCGATCCTGCCGCAATAGGACTTGAAACCGGCTCTGTTTGGCTCGCACTTGTTCATTTTGCAGTATTTTTATTCAAAGTGTTTGTATTTATATTGTTCTTTATCTGGGTAAGATGGTCAATACCGAGATTCAGATATGATCAGTTAATGAATCTTGGGTGGAAAGTTCTTTTACCTCTTGCACTTTTGAATGTAGTTCTTACTGCCGCAGGCGTATTGATATTCGGTTGATAAAAAATAATTATTTAATAAGAAGCACGATGTGTTATTAAAAAGCGGAATTAATTATGAATAATATAAAGAATACTGAAGCAGAAAGACTGAATTTCTGGGAAAAGCTGTACATACCTGAAATAGCAAAAGGTCTGGGGCTTACGTTGAGGCAGATGTTCAAGCCTAAATTCACACGCCAGTACCCGGAAGAAAGATGGGAGCCTACAGGCTCTTACAGAGGAAGACCCGTACTGGTGGATGATGTGGACGGTGAAAGATGTGTAGCCTGCGGATTATGTTCAAGAGTTTGTCCTGCTCTCGCTATAGAAGTGCAGGCAGCGGAAACCGAAAAGGAAAAAGAACGTTATCCTGAAAAATTTGAAATAAATATGCTTCGTTGCATTTATTGCGGGTACTGCGAAGAAGTATGTCCGGTAGAAGCAATAGTAATGAGCAAAGATT
>CAZIXJ010000126.1:0-7467 GCA_964542835.1 uncultured Hyphomicrobiales bacterium | reverse complement strand
TTTTAACGATGCTAAAACTAAAGATTTCGCTCCATTCTCCCGTTTGTCCGTTGGCTGTAATACTAACTCTCCAGAAGTAAGTAGTATTATGATCCAAGTCAGATAAAACATAATCGGCAGAAGTCTGATTTTGATCCACTAATAAACTCGAGAAATCACTGTTTTCTGATACCTGTACAGTGTAGCTGTCAGCTTCCGTATTAACCTGCCATGAAAGAGTAATATCAAGTTCTGTATCAGAAGAATTATCCGCAGGTGAGCTTAATACAGGCACAGGAACATCTTTAGTAGCAAAGCTCCACTCTTCGGACCATTCACTGTGCTGCTCACCAATTACGGTTCTTATTCTCCAGTAATATGTATCAGAATAGTTAAGATTAGTAAGACTTAATGAAGTACCGGCAGTATTGCCCTGTTCAATAATACTAGTAAATTCTGAATCATCAGAAAGTTCATAATCATAACTGTCAGCATCGGAAACAGTATTCCATTCAAGAGTTAAATCCACTTCATTATCTAATGAGCCATCCGCAGGTGAAGCGAATGTAGGAATTGTAATTGATTCAGTAGTAAATTTAAATACCGCTGAAGATGACTCAACATCACAGTAATTCTGAACTACTTTCCAGTAATAGTCAGTATTGTACAACAAATTATTACTATATGAATAAGTGTATTCACTTTGATTTTCAACATAGTCTATTGAAGCACTTGCAATTATAGTGTTAAATTGATTATCACTTGATAAATAAAAATCTAAACCTGTTACTTCACTGGTTGCTTCAAATTCAAAGGTTGGCGATAATCCTGTTTCTGATAAGTTTGCAGGAGAATTTAAAGTTACATCTGAGGGTTCAGCAAGAGTAGTAAATTGCCTTACTTCAGATGGTTCGCTTTCTTCATTATTATAATAGCTATAAACTCTCCAGTAATAATCGGTATTATAATCAATTATACATTGCCCAAGAGTCGATAAATCAAGCGATTGTCCTGTTGTAGTTTCAGAATATACAATATTATTGAAGTTTTCGTCAGAAGCTATTTGAATTAGAAATTCATCATGGCTTACGGCAACAGACCATGAAAATTCCCCACTTAAAACTGAAAAATCAGTTGCTAAATCTTCCGGTTCATTTAAAAACGGGGAGTGAGGAGTAAATCCTTCTTCTGCCTGTATATCAATATTATCAATACAAACACCATATCCGAAATTTTGCGTACCTTCAAAAGCAATATAGTAATCATCAGTAAGATTTGGTAAATCAATTTCTATTTCAGTCCATTCAGATGCTTCATCTTCATATTCTTCAAGCAAATGCCAGTTACCATCTGAAGAGTTTTTATAATAAATTCTCAATTCATCAATATCACCGTACCAGTTAACCATAGCATGATAGAAATTCAACTTACCATTCTTTTTATAATCACCAAATTCGATAGAAGGAGTTATTAATTTTGTTGTGTAACCATTGAATGAATTGTGAAAGAAAAATCCATTGTAATCACCTTCATAAGCTGACGCAGGATTCCCGTTGTGCCCTCCTTCATTTACATCCCAGTCTATTGTTCCATATTCATATGAATTTGTCCAGTCCTCAGGCATATCGCCATTATGCTCAAAATCCTCAAAAACAACAGTATTAAGTAATCCATTATTTAAGGTAAATAAATCTGTTTCCTGATTATCAATAATTGAATTTCCAGCATCATCGAAAATATAATCAGATTCTGCTTCAAGCATAACGGTCTCTAAGCCGTTTGGAGTGTTATCAAATTCAAGATAAACCCTTACAATACTTTCTCCGCCGGATAGTTCAGAGTCATTTTCATCTCTTAGATAATCTATTGAGCAAGTTGTAGCATTTCCGCCATTGCTTTCAAAAACCACATTAAATGAATTTGAATTAAGAGGATTTGTAGCACTGTTATCTCTCCAAACACCTTCATTGAACTCAATTTCTATATATGCATTATTCTCTTCCAAACTACTTGATAAAATGTATGGGTCTTCGAGAGGCTCAGGAATGCTAATGCTCCATAACCCTCGACCATAAGTGCCTGCAAACAATTTATTTGTCTCATACTGTATTTCAAGGTCATTTACAATTACATTAGGCAAATCAGTATTAAAAGACTCCCAGTCGCCATTAGTATCATCATAGTAATACACGCCTATATCTGTACCAACATAAAGCCTGTTTTTGTAATTCGGCTGATAAATAATACAGTTGGCAGGTACATTTGGTAATTCGTCGGACATATTTGTCCATGAATCTCCGGCATTTGTTGAATGAAACACTTTGTTTCCGCTGGAATAGCCTGAACTTGTAATCCATATTTCTTCAGGATCTGAATGATTAGATTCTACTCTGGTTAATGAAATACCGGATGGTAATGAAACAGATGACCAGTTATCTCCACCATCTGAAGTCATCCATAAAGCACCTGAACGACCGGCATAAATATAATCTGAATTACTGTAAGCAACATGCAAAACAGTCAAAACTGATGAGTTTGAAAAATCAGAAACTTGAGTCCAGTTGCTGCCGTCATCAGTAGTTTTCCAAACACTCTCGTATCCTGCAAATAAAATATCAGAATCATTAGGATCCAATAAATATGGAGTTACCCATGCACCACTTTCATCATTGGATGGTTTGGATATTTGAGACCAATTAGTGCCACCATTACTGCTTTTATAAATATTTCCAAAATAACTTGCAGTGTACATTTTATCGGCATTATCAGGATTAATAGCCTGATCCATTCCATCACCTGTTGCTCTTGTCATTCCAAAGGAATTTGATTTTTTCAGAAATGAACTGTTATCCTGAGCACCACATAGAACTTCATCTGTTTCAGACTGAGAAACAGATATTCTGTAAAACTGTGTGATTTTTAAACCGGAACCGATATATTCCCAGTTTTCTCCATAATCGTCTGTTATATCAAGTCCGCCATCGTTAGCAGAATAAAATCTTTCAGTATCAGGGAAGTATAAATAATGATGGTCGGCATGAACTTCTTCTACGCTTGAAATGTTGTACCAGTATGTATTCAAATCCCAGTTCTCACCACCGTCAGTGGATTGCCAGATATTAACTCCTCCCGTGAATACATGCTCTTCATCTTCAGGGTTTACAGCAAGAGATAAATCATACCAGCCTTGTCCTCCGTTGCCATCACCATCTGTCGAACTATGAAGAATATTTGGCGTAGTAGAAGCAGTTTCAAATGATTCTCCTGCATCGGTAGATTTGTATAACCCGTTGAATCCACCTGAATAATTGGCAGATAATATATATACATAATCATCATTTGCAGGAGTTACAGCCATTACAAATCTTCTGGAGGAAGACGGTAAGCCGTCAGTAATTTCAGTAAAGCTATCTCCGCCATCAGTGGATTTGTAAAACTCATCACCTTTTGCAGCATAAACAATATCAGGATCTGAAGGGTTAAGTTTTACATCATAAAAATTACCGGATTCTTTTTGGCTCCAATTAGTACCGGCATCTGTAGTTCTGTACAAGCCTCCATCTGTAGCTACAAATATAACATCTCCATCTTCAGGATTAATTGCAAGTCTTCTGCATACCCAGTTTTGATGTACTTGCCTTTGAAAACCCGTAGTATTCCAGTTATCACCACCATCAGTAGATTTGAGAACACCAACTGAATATGTGTCTGCAGCATTACCGTCCCCGGTTGCTACATACATAATATCTGAATCATCAGGGTCAAAAACAATATCAGCTATACCAAGTACGGATAATTCATCAGTATTTGTAGTCCAAGTATCTCCATCGTCAGTAGATTTCCAGATTCCACCGCTTGCAGCACCCACCCATAATGTTTGGTTTGTAGAACCATCATAATCAGGATGTTCTATTACACAATTTAGTCTTCCGAGACCTGTATAACCACCATTCGCACTATTTGGACCCTCATGGCTCCAGCCTGTATTATCCTGAAATTTCAATTTGTTTTTTGATGTTTTTTTATTTCTGTATTTTAAATATTCTTCAAATACATGTCCTCGCTTTGGAAACTCACCTGTTGGAAAAACTCTCTGTTCCCAAAACCATTCCCATCTCTTGAACTGTTTCCAACCCATCCTTTCAGATTTTGGAGTTTCAGTTGTGATATTTTTATCTTGCCACTCCTGATTGAAATCATTCTGTATTTCATAGAAATTATATTCACGGGACGGGCTTTGCCAGCTCAATTCATCAGATTGAGCTTTACCGGTGTAAAATGCAGTTGCCAGAAACAAAATTAGTAATGCAGTTTTCATATTTCTTCTTTTGTTATTTATTATTATATTAATTTAATCATTATTTATTTATATATAATTTAAAAATAGTTAATATTATGTTTAATACTACCTAAAATTAATCTAACATTACAATTTTAACAAAAATCAACTAAATATGCAAAGAATATTTTATTTTTTTTCACTCCACGGTACATTTTTTCTTCTGAAAATAAATGAAATAGGAGTTCCTTTAAGATTGAACTCTTTTCTCATTTGGTTTTCTATAAATCTTTTATAATTTTCAGGAATTAATTTGGGTTGATTGCAAAAGAATGCAAATACAGGTGGTTCTGTATTCACCTGAGTGATGTAATTGATTCTCAAATCATATCCTCTGACGGATGCCGGAGGCGTTTTCTCTAAAATTGGTATCATCTTACTATTGAGTAAAGAAGTTTTTATTCTTTCTGTTCGGATTACTTTAATTTCGTTAGCAATATCAAGTATCTTACTGATTCTTTGTTTTGTAAGAGCTGAAATTGTAAGGCATGGAATATAATTAAGGGTTTTTAACTGATAATAAAAATCAGCAATATATTGTTCTGCAGTATATTCGTCTTTGTTGATTAAGTCCCATTTGTTAAAAGTGGCGATAATCCCCTTTCTGGCTTCCTGAAGCATATTGAATATTCTCTTGTCCTGTTCTTCAAGTCCTCTTTCTGCATCAATCAGTACCACTCCAATATCACATCTTTCTATAGCACGTGTAGTCCTCAGCATACTGAACATTTCAATATTCTCCTTTACACGGCTGCGTTTTCTCAAGCCGGCAGTATCTATCAATACAATCTCCTCACCATTGTATTTTATTACGGTATCTATCGCATCTCTTGTAGTTCCGGGAATATCAGTAACTATAGACCTTTCTTTACCGATTAGAGCATTTGCAAGGCTTGATTTTCCGGCATTTGGTCTGCCAAGAAAGGCAATTTTAAGTCGGGTGTCTTCTTCGTCGTCATTATTATCCTGTAGATGCTCAGCTACATCATCGAGAAAATCTCCTGTATTATGTCCGTTAATTGAAGATATAGCAAAAGGTTCACCAAGCCCCAATCTGTAAAATTCATTTGCATAAAGTTCCTGATTTACATTATCGCACTTATTTACTACAAGACATACGTGCTTTTTGCTTTGCCTCAAAATAGTAGCTATATCAATGTCAAACGGAGTTACACCGTCTCTTCCGTCAGTAACGAAGACTATTACGTCAGCTTCTTCAATTGCAATCATAGCCTGCTCTCTGATGGCTTTTTCCATAGTATCTTCAGTACCTGGGATAAAGCCTCCGGTATCTATTACTATAAAATCTTTTCCGTTCCAGTCAGAATTGCCGTAAAGTCTGTCTCTTGTTACACCGGGCTTGGATTCCACAATAGCATTCTGCTTGCCGATTAATCTGTTAAAAAGGGTTGATTTGCCTACGTTTGGTCTTCCGACCAATGCTACTAAATTCATAATAATATTCAAATTTGTTTTAAAATATTTCTCAATATAATCAATATTAAAAAAAATTCAATTAATATTTGCAAAAAAATGGATATTTGTTATTAATTTTCTCATTATTATTTCCTATTTTGATAATAATCATCTTAAATAATAATTTCTGTTCGGATTTCAGTTTTTATTTATTTTCAAGTGATTAAATGGTTAAATATAAAGAAAAAACAAAGTTTTATAATTAATAATAATCATAATAAATACAATAAAAACATTAAGGATAAGCCGAAATATTCAGAATTTTATCTTACAAACAAAAATATTTACTATTTTTGTTTACTATAATATTGCATTTTTAATAATACTTGCAGAGGAAAAATGGCTTATAATATTAGTGTAATTGGCACAGGTTATGTAGGGCTTGTATCCGGTACTACTTTTGCGTCCACCGGAAATAGCGTAATATGCGTGGATATTGATGAAAATAAAGTTGAAAAACTCAAAAAGGGAATCAGTCCGATTTATGAACCGGGGCTTGACCCAATTTTAGAAAGAAACATAAGAGAAAAAAGACTTAGTTTTACTACAGATCTTGAATCTGCCGTTCAAAAATCCGAAATAATTTTTCTTTGTCTTCCTACTCCACCAAATGAAGATGGTTCCGCTGATTTGCAGCACGTAAAAAAAGTAGCAAAAGACATTGCTTTAATTCTTAAAAAGAACAACAATACTGATAAAAAGATTATAATCAACAAAAGTACAGTTCCTGTAGGTACTTCCGAAACGGTAAAGAATTTATTCAACAGTAATTTTTCTAATCACCAAATAGAAGTTGCGAGTAACCCTGAATTCTTAAGAGAGGGGTATGCAGTGGAAGATGCTATGAAGCCTGAAAGAGTGGTAATCGGAACTTCTTCTGACTGGGTAAAAGAAAAACTGACTGATTTGTATCAGCCTTTTGTAAGAAGTGGAAACCCCGTTTACTTTATGGATGAGAAGAGTTCTGAACTAACAAAATATGCAGCTAATTCATTTCTTGCCGCAAAAATTTCTTTTATGAATGACCTTTCTAAATATTGCGAAAAAATTGGTGCTAACATTGATATGATTAGGCTCGGAATGGGGTCTGACAGTAGAATAGGCAAGCGATTTCTTTTTGCCGGGATAGGATATGGAGGCTCATGCTTTCCTAAAGATGTGCAGGCTCTTGCATATTCAGCAGGTAAAAAGAATATTGACCTGAAAATAGTAAATGCTACGATGGATGTAAATAAAATTCAAATAGAAAGATTTTTTGAAACAATCCTAAATAAATATAACGGCAATATTAACGGTAAGCACTTTGCGATTTGGGGGCTTGCATTCAAACCAAATACAGATGATACGAGAGAAGCTCCTGCGTTCAGATTAATAGAAATGCTTCTTAATAAAGGCGCATCCGTAACTGCTTACGATCCTGAAGCGATAGAAAACACTAAACTTCAATTTTCTGATACAATACAATATGCAGATGATATTTATCAATGCCTGAAAGATGCGGATGCATTGATTATTGCTACGGAATGGAATGTTTTCAGAACTCCTGATATGAATAAAATCAAAGAATTACTGAAAGAAAATATCGTTTTCGACGGAAGAAATATTTACGAGCTTGATGATATGAAGAAACTCGGTTTTGAATATTATTCTATTGGAAGAGAAGTAGTAAAGCA
>CAZIXJ010000125.1:5295-7476 GCA_964542835.1 uncultured Hyphomicrobiales bacterium | reverse complement strand
CAATGTGTGCAATTTACAGAACATTGGACACCACATAGAAAATTAAAACAAGCATTAATTGAATTAAAAAATAAATATGGTGCTTTAAATGCGGCAAAAAATTCTTATTTTCAAGCTATTAATAAAAGAAAGAAAGTTCAATATCAAATAGATTTAATAAATCAAATTATTATTCAATTGAATGAAAATAAAGAATTGGATTTACGTGTAGCATTAAAAATATCAACACTTAATATTGGAATACTATCAAAACCAATAATAGATATTATTGAAAGAAATGGTAAAGTAGATGATATTGAATATGTTGAAATAATAACTGAAAAGATGAAAGATAAAGCTTCTGACTTATTTATTAAATTACAAGAAGCAGAATATGCTGTTAAAGATAGTGATCATATGGTTAAGGATGCTTTGGATTCGGCTGGAATGTATGAATCCATCATCGAACAATATCGGAGAGAAGTAGAAGAATCTGGTCTTTCGTACGAAGAAGCAGAAATGGTATATTATGTTATGTTTTTAACGTGGGAAGCTGAGAATCAATTTCGAACCGGAGATCATGAATTAGATCGAGGAACATCAAAGGTTATCACACAAATGCCTAATGGTTTAAGACGGAAAATATATCAAAATATTAATTTTTTGAGACAAAAATATTTTAAAGAAAAACGTCCCAGTGATAGTGATTTTTTAATTAGAGAAAATCCGGATTTATTTAAACCAAATAAAACTGGGGATATGGAGTTTGAAGGTGATAAAATAACTAATTTTTTAGGAATCGAACCAATCAAACAACTAACAAGAAAGTAACACGTTAATATTAACCCATGTTAGGGGTATTTTATGGCCGAACAATATGAAATAACAACAATTATATTGCGTAAAGGGTTAGAAGAAGATAGAAATAATATTACACCTACAGAAGGTGAATTATTATATATAATAGATACAAATCAAATATATGTTGGGGATGGTGCTACTCCTGGTGGGATTCGTGTTAGTGGTGGAACTGTATCAATTGGGGATGATGTAGAACTTATATTGACAGCCGGTAATGGATTAGTTGGTGGTGGGCCGTTAGGTGAAGAAGAAACTCTTATATCTTTAGGTACACCATCGACTATTACTGGTGCTAGTCTTAATAGTGTAACCGAATATAATCATACCCATGAAATAGATGCAACAGACGCACGTGATGTAACAAATAACACTCAGTTATTATTAGCTAAAGCAATGAAAGATCATATTGATAATGAACCACACTCAACCGGTAGTGGGGGGTCCGTCGATTGCACTCAATGTGATCATAATTTGTTGCAAAATTATAATGCTAATCAACATATAAATCATAGTAATGTTGAATTATTAGCCGGAGATGGTTTATCTGGTGGGGGTAATTTATTAGAATCTCGAACAATATCTTTAGGCACACCAACAACATTAAGTGCAACAACAACGAATGCATTAACATCTGGTAGTCATACACATAATATCGAATCAACAGATTCTCGAAATGTAACTAATGATACATCTTTATTATTAGCTAAAGCAATGAAAGATCATATTGATAATGAACCACATGTTTTAATTTCACATACACATGATCATAATGCTTTGACGAATTATATCGCAAATGAACATGTGAACCATCAGGCTGTTAACATATCTAGCGGGAATGGTTTAACTGGTGGTGGGGCGATAACATCATCACAAACAATCGCATTAGGACAACCAAGTTCAATATCTGGTTCATCAATAAATAGTGCAACTCAAAATTCACATACACACAATATTATTGCAACTGACGCCAGAGATATAACAGATAGCAGTAAATTACTATTGGCAAAAGCAATGAAAGATCATATTCAGTATGAATTTCATGGACAAACAGATGGTACCGATCATACACATAATCATAACTTATTGGAACATTACGAAGCCAATGAACACGTTGATCATACAACTATTAATATAATTGCAGGTAATGGGTTAACGAGTGGTGGGAATATTAGTAATGATGTTACTATTGATTTAACTGTACCAGGTCAATTATCTGGAACAACAACAAATATTGCCGATGGTAATCATACGCATAGCATCGAGGCAACAGATTCTCGAGATGTAACTAATGATACATCTTTATTATTAGCTAAAGCAATGAAAGATCATATTGATAATGAA
>CAZIXJ010000125.1:0-5195 GCA_964542835.1 uncultured Hyphomicrobiales bacterium | reverse complement strand
ATTAATATAACAGCAGGTAACGGTTTAACAGGTGGTGGTGATATTTCATCATCAGTTACTATTGATTTGACTACACCGGGTCAATTATCCGGAGCAACAATAAATGATGCAAGTAGCAATCATACACATAGTATTAGTGTATCCGATTCAAGAACGATATCAGATACATCGACAATATTATTGGCAAAAGCAATGAAAGATCATATTGAGAATGAACCACATGTTCTTTCTGGCCATAATCATGATCATAATGTTTTAACTAATTATATTACAAATGAACATATTAATCACACAACAATTAATATAACAGCAGGTAACGGTTTAACAGGTGGTGGTGATATTTCATCATCAGTTACTATTGATTTGACTACACCGGGTCAATTATCCGGAACAACAACGAATGATGCAAGTAGCAATCACACACATAGCATTGAAACAACAGATTCTCGAAATGTAACTAATGATACATCTTTATTATTAGCTAAAGCAATGAAAGATCATATTGATAATGAAACACATGTAGCGCCAGATGGAACAAATCATAATCATGAACATGATGAATTATTGGGATACGATTCAAACCATCACGTTGATCATACAATGTTATCTATTCTTGCAGGAGACGGATTAATAGGTGGTGGTACTTTACTTGAAACAAAAACTCTTACTTTAGGAATACCTACAACATTATCCGCCGATACGGTTAATGCTGTTTTTTCGGAAACACATACACATAATATTGATGCGACTGATTCGAGGACAACGACAAATACATCATCATTATTGTTAGCTAAAGCAATGAAAGACCATATTGATGAAGAAGAACACGTAATACCTGACGGTTCAAATCATGTACATGCACATTCAGATTTAACAGATATCATTAGTAATGAACATATTAATCATACTACTATTGATATAACTGCAGGTAATGGGTTAAACGGTGGTGGAAATATTAGTCAATCAAGAGAAATTACATTAGGTGAACCTTCAACATTATCTGGAATGACGAGTAATTCATTATCAACTAATACACATACACATGAAATTACTTGTAGTGATACACCAATAGATGATAATCAAACATTATTATTAGCAAAAGGAATAATAACTCACACAACAACAGATGATCATATACCATATGAAATGTTTTCATTAAATTTTGATATAGTTGAATATAGTGGTAGTAATATTTTTCAATTGGCAACACCAGGAACATTAAGCGGAACATCCGTCAACGATTCCTTTTTTCACCATAGACATGAAATAACGACAAGTGATGCACAAGATATTACAGATGAATCGACAATATTTTTAGCTAAAGGCATGTCGGATCATATTGCTAATTTTCGACATCCAAAAAAAGACATATATGATAATATTTCAGTAACAAGCGGATCATATTATGAAAAATTAATATCTGATTTATCGTTTATACCTTCAAATATTGATCATTTGATAATTATCGTTTATGTCTATGATAGTGGATTAAGTGGATGGATAACAAACACTAGTGATTATCCATATGTTGTTTTTAAAAACAAATCAACTGAGGGTGACGCAATAAGAATTTACAATAATCACACATCTGATTTAACTTTTCAGATTCACATATGTGAGTAAAATATGGAAAATATTATTTTATCATTAATCTATCAGGATCGAAAACCCACATCCGATGATGATTTGACACAGAATTATTTAATTGGGCAAACATGGTTTCATACTATACATAAAACATATTATGTTTGTTTGTCCAATGAAGAAGGAAATGCAATTTGGGAAAAAGTTAAAACATTAATGTCGTCTGATGATAAATTTAGAGTTGGATTTGCATTTTTCGCGGGAAATAATAATAAATGTATTATCAATACAGGGTTAGATAAATTAATTGAATTTGCATCCGTAACTCCTATTGAATATACATATGGAGAATTAGGACAAATTAGTATAAATATTTGTAATAATTTAATAGAAGTTCAAAATAGTGGAAATTTTAATGGATTATTTTCTTGGTTTGTTGCTGGATATAATGCAAAACAATATAATATGGCTCTAAAAGTTATTAATGGTGGGTATGTTGAAGACATAACAAACAACATATATTGTGAAAATGAATGTTATTATAATTTCCCACAAAATACACATATTGAATTAACAGCAAATAGTAACACGAGTCTTCAATTTAATGGTTGGGAGACATCAACATCTATTGATCCGACTGATTTTATAATTAATACTGATGTTGTGATTGTTGCTAATTTTGAAATTATTTATTTTACATTGACAATAGAGAAGACCGGAAATGGATTGGGTCGAGTGCTAAGCAATGATGGATTCATACAATGTGGATATACTTGTCAAAATCAATATAGTAACGGTTCTTCAGTTGAATTAATTGCAATACCAGATAATGGATTTCAATTTGACGGATGGATTGGTGTTGATTCTTCTAGTGGTAGTACAGCGATTGTTGAAATTAATGCCGATAAAACAATAGAAGCTATATTTAAACAAGAAGATCAAGAACCAACATCAATTGAATACACTAACTATACAGTGACAGTGTCGAAAAATATTAATGGCGGGCAAATTAATTCAGGAGATGGGTATATTGTTTGTGGGTCAAATTGTTTTTATGAGTATGAAAAATATACAGTTATTGAATTAATCGCAGCACCAGACGATCATTATGAATTTATAAATTGGAGTGGTGATGTAAATAGTGATTCTTTATCGATGGATTTAGTAGTTGATCAAGACTTAGATATTATTGCAAATTTTCAACCCGTTCAATGTAAAGTTAATATTATTGTTGAAGGAAATGGTTATGTGAATGGTGATATTTTATGTGTGACATATTGCGAACAATACATTGATTATAATACAACTATTACATTACATGCAAATGCAATTCCAAATACACATTTTCAAGAATGGTTTGTTGATGGAATTAGCCACACAACAACAACTTTAGACGTATTGATACAATCAAATGAAATTGTTATCGAATGTTATTTTTTAGTAAATTCATATAATGTTAATATTGATATTGTAGGTTCTGGAAAAGTTCAAAGTCCTGATAATCAAATTGTTTGTGATGCTTCTTGTTCTTATACTTATCCATACGGCCAAAATATTTATTTAGATGTTATAACACAGCCTGGCGAAATTTTTAATAAATGGATTTTAAATTCCACAGATCTTTTTACACCAAATTTAATGTTATTAGTTAATCAAGATCTAAATATTATTGCAAATTTTATTGCAGATAATGTTTTATTAGTTCAAATACAAGGTAACGGATCCGTTATAAGTAATGATAGTAATATTAATTGCCCGACAGTATGCCAAGCAAATTATGGATCATCAAGTACTGTTGTATTGACTGCGAATCCAGAATTAAATAATTTGTTAAAATATTGGACCGGTTTTGATGATTTAGATGAATCTGGTAATTGTATTGTTGAAATGACTGGAAATAAAACCGTTGTAGCAAATTTCGAAATAAATCCGTCATTAATATCTTATGGATACATATGTGCAGGACAAGCTAGCGGCACTTTATATGATACAATACATAGATTTACATTTCCTTTGGATTCAGGCACTATAACCGATTTAGCTAATTTGACACAATCTAAACGTGGATCATGTGGTAATAATTCTAGTACTCATTTTTATATATATGGTGGGCGAACATTTGGTGTTAATATAAATGATATTGAAAAATTTGATTTTTCTTGGTCAGCTGGTTCTTCACAAAATGTTTCTAATTTATCAGCATCTAAATTCGGGTTATGCGCTAATAATTCTTTAAATTATGGATATATATGTAATGGAGCATATTATGATGTAGAATATGTCACGTTTGATACAATTGAACGTTTTGATTTTTCAAACGATACAGGAAATGCAAATAATATAGCATCCATTTCTATTTCAAAATATTTATCATGTGCAAATAATTCATCCAATTATGGTTATGTTTGTGGTGGATGGTTCGAAAATGGAAATATCCGAAGCAACATAGATCGTTTTTCATTTTATATGCAATTCACGGAATCATCCCAACAAGATACTCTTTCAAATGAAAAATGTGAAAGTGCATGTAATAATTCATCGATATATGGTTATGTTTATGGAGGAGTTCATTATTCATCAACTTCTGCTGAAACTTTTTTTAATAATATTGATAGATTTCAATTTCCTTTGGAAGCATCAAATTGCGGCAATATTAATACTTTATCGTCAGCAAGAAAGTTTTCATCCGCGAATAACGCATCAAATTATGGGTATATTTGCACAGGAGAAGAATCTAATGTATTTGGTGTTTTAAGCAGTGTAGATCGTATATCATTTGCAATGGATAGTGGTGTTGTCAGTCAAATATCGACTCTGAATTCAACGAAATACAAAACAACAGCAACTGACGGGACTGATTTTACTAATTTATTTATATAGGGAGTTATTGTGAATAATTTTATTATTCCAAGAGTTATTTATTCAGATAGAGATCCTACACAATATGATGATAAAGATGATGGGTATGTTATTGGTCAACCATGGTGTAATATATTTGATGATTCATACTGGGTTTGTGTCAAAAATTTTATAAATGACGCAAAATGGATCATATTACCGGAATGGACATATCAATTAAAACATAAATTGGATGAACATAATTGTTTGGAATTAAACAATATATACCCATCATTATATAATATTATACAGAAAGTTATACAACAAATTTGTCATATACAATTAGAAGAATCTGATATTAATTCATCGATAGATAATTTACATAATATATTACAAACAATATCTGATTATTTATGTGAAATATCAATAACTGGTACTTGCTTAGACACCACAGGTCCAGATAATTTACATAATACATTACAAACAATATCTGATTATTTATGCGAAATATCAATAACCGGTACTTGTTTGTCAATTAATAATTCAGATAATTTATATAATATTTTAAATATTATTAATCAATATATATGCAGTATTGAAATACAAAATAGTGATTTAAACATACAATCCGATGATAATTTATATAATATATTAATTCAGATTAACGAATATATATGTCATATATTTATTTCGAATACATGTTTATCCATTAATGATTCTGATAATTTACATGATACACTACAAGCAATATCTGATTATTTATGTGAAATATC
>CAZIXJ010000124.1:2297-7497 GCA_964542835.1 uncultured Hyphomicrobiales bacterium | reverse complement strand
AGCCTTTATTTTTTAATTTCTGGTCGAATATTAAAATAAGATTATTCAGAAGAAATTTCAAATCTACTTTTGTAAGCATAAGTTTGGTATTGTCTTCTTCCAATTCCGATAATATAAGCAAATCCTGCACGATATTTATCAATCTGTCCGTGTGTCTTCTGACAATTTTAATATATCTTTGATTTGTTTCATCTTCTATCTCTTCCTCGAGAGTTTCTATAAAACCTTTAATTGCAGTAAGTGGAGTTCTTAATTCGTGAGATACATTTACTACAAAATCTTTTTTAATTTTTTCGAGTTTCTTAATGTCTGTAATATTGTGGAAAAGAAGCACTATTTCCTGTTTGGATTCAATGTTGTTAGAACTGATAAGAAAGATATTTTTTTCAATTTCAATTTCTCTGGAAGTATTTATTTTATTGAATTTGGTTTTGTCAATTATTTCTTCAATAATATCATTATCAATTACATCATAATATTTCTTTCCTTCTACTTCTTGTCTTCTTACAAATTCATTGAAACTCATATTGGAAAGAATAATAGTATCATTGAAGTCAATTACCAGCAATCCCTCCTGAATAGATGAAATCAATGTATGATACTCTTCTTTCTGAGAATTTACCTGAGAAAAAAGCTGATTTAGTTTATCAGTCATATTATTGAAGTTTTGCGAAAGATAGAATAATTCATCCTTTCTTTTGGATTCTACTTTTGCTTTAAAATCACCGGATGCTAATTTTCTGGAGGCTTCAGAGAGTTCATTTATCGGCTTTACGATATTTCTTGTAAAAATTAAGATACCAATAACAATAAAAATAATTAGTACAAGTGAAATTTTAATAATATCATAGGATATTTTGGAAGTTAACTTGTTAATACTGCTCACAAATACGCTGTATCTGGAAACTGCAATCATTTTTCCGTTGTGCATTACTGGCATAGCAATATATAGCATATCATCACTAATTGTGGTACTAAATCTGAGTGAATTACCAATTTTACCTTTAATTGCCTCCTGTATCTCAGGTCGGTTTATATGGTTTTCCATATTGTCGGGATTGCTTTTGGAATCAGCCAGAACAACGCCTGATGTATCTACTATTGTAATTCTTTTATCTATCTGACTACCTAACTGTGTAACGTAAGTTTTCAGTTCATTGCAATTTTCATTTAATATGTAATCTTTGAATTTACTTTGAGAAGACAAATTCAGGTTGGTTAGCTCCTGTGAAATAGCATCTATGTAAAAATCTCTGATATTTTTTATAGAAAAAAATAAGATTAAACTCGTAAGTAAAGTAATTGCTATTAACGTGGAGAAAAATATTTTGAAGAATAATTTATTCATTCCTGTTCATCAATTTTGTAACCGACACCTCTGATATTCTTTATAAGTTTACCTGCTTCACCGAGTTTTTCCCGCAGATTTTTTATATGTACATCGACTGTCCTGTCCAACACTCCTTTTTCCTGCACTCCGAGGTAATCCAGTATTTGCTCCCTTGCATATACCCATGACTTTCTTTCTGAAAGCAACTTCAATATCCGAAATTCAGTGCTTGTAAGCTCTATTTTCTCACCATTTACTTTTGTTTCGTATTTTTGCAAATCAACTTCCAGAATATCTGCAACCTTGATTTTATTGGTTTCCAAAGATTTCTGTTCTCTGCGCAAAACTGCTTTAACTCTTGCTACAAGCTCGCGAGGTGAGAAAGGTTTGGTAACGTAATCATCAGCTCCAAGCTCCAGCCCAAGTATTTTATCCATTTCCTCACTTTTGGCTGTGAGCATAATTACGGGTATTCCTGAAAATTTTTCTTCTTTTTTCAGATATTTACATATTTCATTACCATCAGAATCCGGTAACATCAAATCAAGAATAACCAAATCAGGAGTAGAAGATTTTAAAAATTTGAAAAGCCCTTCTCCATCGCCAAATGATTTTACTTTATATCCGGCTTTGGTGAGATGTAGCGAGACGAGCTCTACTATATCGGGTTCGTCATCAACTACGGCTATTAACTTCGATGAACCACCTTTGATAGGAGGGATGCTTCCTTGTGCTAAATCAGAATTTGACATAATTTTTTTTGAACCATAATTTACAAAGTACAAATATAAAGAATGAATGTAAATATTCAGTTAATTTTAGAAATATTGTATGTTAATCTAAAGATTTTATCCAGTTCGTAATATCCATAATTACTTGCTCGTCAATATTGTCAGGTTTGTAATAATCACCGGGACCCGGCTTCTCCGATTGAGTTTGCATCAAAAGATGATTTAGATTATCATACCAGATAAATTCGGCTTTATCATTATTTTTTAAATTTTCTTTCCAAACTTGAAAATCAAGCTCTACTACCTGATAGTCTTTTCCACCATTGATTACTAATATCGGTTTTTGAATATCCTTAATTTGAGTTTCAATATTATTATTCAAAATATATTCCCAGTAGGTTTGAGTGAGGTCAAGTGGGAGCAGTTCGTTAGTGTATTCTTTTGTATCAATCGAATCAAGTCTTGCAATTTTTGTAAGCAAATCATTATATGTTTGTTTTTCAGCAGCATCTACATTATTATCAAGATTAAATAAATACAAATACTGTCTTTTGAGCGTTTCTCTAAAATCACTTGCCAGACCGGCAACGGAAATATAGCCGTCAAATAATTCAGTTTTGGAATTAATGTCCGGTATTACGAAACCACCCTGACTATGTCCGAGCAAATAAATATCAGAATTTTTAAATTCTTCAGTGTTTTTTAAAGATTTTGCTGCCAGAATTGCATCTTCTGCCGATTCATGATACATAGTAAGTGTATCCAGATTTTCACGGAATTTCTGAGGATGCATAAAATTTCTCTTGTCATATCTTAATACGGCTATTCCATTGGAAGCAAGTCCCCACGCAATATCTTTGAAAGGTTTGTTTGGTCCTATTGTTTCATCTCTGTCGTGGCTTCCCGAACCGTGAACCAGGATTACGAGAGGAGGATTTTCTACATCATTGGGAACAGACAAAGTACCTGCTAATTTCCAATAATCACTTCCAAAAGTATAATTATCTTCAGAAAACTTTGTAGAATCGGCATATTCGGGCTTTTGATAAAGTTCTTTATTATTTAGAGGTACCATAAAGAATCCAGCTACAAGGTTTTCATCATTGAAAACTACTCGTGCTTCAAGAGTAATGGATTCAAAAAACACAGGAATATAAACAGCTCTGTATCCTGAAATTACATTCACTTTGGGATTGCCAAAATTAAGGGGATTGTTATATTGAGTTAGTATCTGAGACCAAAACTGTTTTACTTTATTTGGCGGAAACTGCTCCTTCATTGTTTCATCATAAAAATCAACTACATCATCAAATTCCTGAGCAACTATCATATTCATAAAATCATTAGCTTTCATTTTTATTTCTTCATCTTCTGCCTTGATGTAAGTAATTGATAATATAAATATTAACGTAAACAATAGAACCTTTTTCATATTATTCTCATATTATTGTGAAACTAAATTATTTTCAATAAGTAACGAATCGTATCTATCGCCTTCAATTTCAACAATTCTCAATAATCTGTGATAAGAATCAATATTGGGTGCATATTTGTCTCTTATCAATTTTACAAAATTACCTTTTAAAGTTTGATTTGCAAAATCCTTTGCCATCTTTCCCAATACGAGTGCAGAATCAACAGAAATACCCGATTTTTTTGCCTGTTCACGTAGTCTGTCATTTATGCTTGTTTCAAAACAATCAATTTTTAAAACTCTTACGCTGTAATTCTCATTATTGATAGTGCAATTAAAGGTATCACCGTCGTAAACAAAATTCACATAAGAAACAACTATTGAATCTTCAGGAAATACTGTTTTGTCATTATCATTCAATACGAGATTTGGTTGATTATCCTCGCAGGAAATGAATAATAAAGTAATAAATAAAAATACTAAAGTTTTCATTTTTTCTCGAAATATTTTTTTAAGAAAGACTTTCTGTGATATTTACAAATACCATATTTTTCAATGGCTTTATAGTGTTCTTTAGTTCCATAACCTTTGTTTCTGGCGAAATTATATTCAGGAAATTCATTATGAGCTACTTCTTTCATCCATCTGTCTCTGGTAACTTTTGCTAAAATCGAGGCGGCTGCAATAGATGAAGAAATTCCATCACCGCCAACAATTTTTTCAAAACTTATGAAATAGGGTTTGAAATAATTACCGTCAATCAACAAGTGGTCGGGTTTTGGGTTCAGGGATTCTATTGCATTTGTCATTGCCAGCATTGTAGCCTGAAGAATGTTAATTTCATCAATTTTGTCATTATCTACAAAACAATGAGCTGAAGAAAGACTTAAATGATTGATATTACATAATATTAACTCACGTTTTTTTTCTGTAAGTTTTTTAGAATCGTTTAGTTCTTCAATTAAGACATCTTTTTCAAAAATTACTGCAGCGGCACAGACGGGACCTGCTATGCAACCTCGTCCGGCTTCATCTACACCGGCTACAGTTAAATTTTTACTCCATAATCCGGCTTCTACTGAAAAATCAGGTAAATCCAATTTAATCTTCAATCAATTTTAAAAATTCGTTTCTTAAATTCAGATTATCAAGAAGATAACCTCTCATAACTGATGTTGTAGTAATGGATTTTTCTTCAGATGCGTGAACACCTCTTGCAATCATACAATAATGCTTCGCATTAATTACTACTCCGAGTGCTTTAGGCTGCAATAAATCTTCAAGAAAATCTGCAATTTGTTCTCCAAGTTCTTCCTGTATTTGGCCTCTTCTGCTGAACCAGTTTACGATACGAGTAAGTTTAGATAAACCTATTACAAATTTTCCGGGAATGTAACCAATAGAGCAATTACCTGAAATTGGCTGCCAATGATGGGAGCATACTGACATTACTTCAATTCCCTTACTGATTACAAGATTATTTACGTTATTTCTGTTTGGAAATACAGTCATTTTCGGAGCATTTTCGAAACGCCCGGAAAACAACTCATTTACAAACATTTTTGCTACTCTTTTAGGAGTACCTGTGCTGTTAGGGTCATTTCTTGAAATACGGAGTAATTCCATTATTTCAATAAATTTATCTTCCAGCTTTAAAATCATTTCATCTTTTTCTTTTTTGCTTAGCTTCTGATTACCGTTAGCATCGAAAAGCCCGTATCCGAA
>CAZIXJ010000124.1:0-2287 GCA_964542835.1 uncultured Hyphomicrobiales bacterium | reverse complement strand
GAATTCATTTATTTTAGGAAAGCTGTTATTGGGATTATCATAGAACTCATGGTCATCGAAATCTTCGATATCATCAGTCAGTTCCACAACTTGATTGAACATATTTCCTTTATTCAATTCATCAATATTAAGGTCTTTTTTCATTAATGTTATTTAGGAATGTTTAACAAATCTTTTAATTTCAAATTTTTCTCCGAAATACTCAACAAAATTATTTTCGGATTCATATAGTTTGATAGAATATAATTCACCATAAGGTATTTTATTTTCTATAATATTCCAAAATACTGCAGCAAGGTTTTCAGCAGAGGGAATAATCCCTTCAAGAAAATCTACATCATAATTCAAATGCCTGTGATCTACTTTATCAATAATATTTTCTTTGATTATATCTCTTAATTTTTTTAAATCAATTACATAGCCTGTTTCAGGATTAGGTACTCCTTTTACTGTTACCATAAGGTCATAGTTATGACCATGCCCGTGATAATTATTGCATTTATCATAATACTTTTCATTTTGTTCATCGGTCCATTCAGGATTACAGAGGCGATGGGCAGCAGAAAAGTGCATTTTTCTGGTTACATATATCATTCAAATTCCTATGCTTTAGTTGTGAGTTTAATAAAATCAAAATAAATGACGTTGTTTTTTGTTCTTTATTTATTATTTTTAAAATTGAATAAATGTAGAATTAAGAAAAACTGTTATGAAAAGAATAATCATATTTTTTGTATCAATTATTATACTGGCTGGATGTAAATCTTTGGATAAAGATAAATCACCAAAATTGATTGAAAACTTTGTAAAGCAACAAACAAATGATAATATATTTATCAGAGCAAGAATAAAACCTGACTTTCCTGATATGAATCAGTCTTTCACTGCCAATATTAATATAAATGCACTTGATTCTGTATCAGTGCAGGTATTCGGACCTTTCGGCATTTCGATAGGCAGGCTTTATGCGGACAATGAAAAGTTTATTTTCTTTAATACATTTGAAAACAGTCTTTATAAAGGTACTCCTAATGCAGAGAACTTAAAAAAAGTAGCTGGGCTGGATATGAATTTCTATGACCTGATAAAAATTTTGAGATTGGCGGTTCCTGCAGATTTATCTCGATTTAGACTTGATGATAGCTACAAAGACGACGGCAAATTGCTTTTCAGTAATATTTCAGAAATTCCGGAATTTATTTTATATTCTACTGTATCGGGAAATATTCTTCAATATCAACGAAAAGATGCAGCAAATCAAGAAAAAATGACTGTTTTGTATGAAAAATATCAGGATTTTGATATTGGTAAAAAACCGTCAAAAGCAATAATTAATTTACCTGAATCCAACGGAACAATAACTATTGAAATTAATGAATACAAATTAGATGAGTCAGGAGGAAATCTATCCTTTTCTTATCCTGAAAATATTAAAGTTGTTAATTTAGATAAATAATGAAATTTGTATTATCTATAATAATTTTATTTCTGATATGCACAAATAGTGCAATATCTCAAAGAATGAAACTCGACAGTGCTGATTTTCAGAAGCATTTGCAAATTGCAGATTCTCTCAGAAAATCTGAGAGTATTGAAAAAATCAAACGAAAATCATCTCTTGATACAAATATTATTTATTCTGCAGGTGATACGGT
Source organism: uncultured Hyphomicrobiales bacterium (assembly GCA_964542835.1). Lineage (GTDB taxonomy): Bacteria > Bacteroidota > Ignavibacteria > Kapaibacteriales > UBA2268 > CAZIXJ01. The sequence goes on along the minus strand of CAZIXJ010000124.1, from coordinate 632 downwards.
AGGCACTAATTTAAAAACCAGAACCATGAGACTGAGAGGAGAAGCATCACTCGATATGGGGGCTCAGTCTATTCAGTCGGAAATCATCGAAATTTCTATTGAAAATAATACTCTAAAAGCATTCGGTATAGAAGATTCAAATGGAGTAATAGAAGGATATCCGGTATTTAAAGACAGAGATCAGGAATTTGCCGGTGAAAAAATGTATTTTAATTATAAAACAAAAAAAGGAAATATTGTACTTGGCGAAACCAATATGGATGAAGGGTTTTATTATGGCGAAAAAATAAAAAAAATTGATGATGCTTCGCTTTTTGTAAAAGATGGAAAATATACAACTTGCGAACCACCTGAAGACTCATACTATTTTGGTTCTCCAAAAATGAAAGTAATTGTAAAAGATAAGATATTCCTTGATCCATTGATACTTTACGTACAGGATATGCCTGTTTTTATGGTGCCTTTCGGTTTGTTTTTGCCTAATAAAACAGGGAGGCAGTCCGGCATTATGATACCGGCATTTTATTTTTCAAGGTCAAGAGGTGTTGCTTTTGATGACCTTGGATTTTACTGGGCTGCATCAGATTTCTGGGATACTCAAATAAAAGCAAGTATTTATACCAAAGGCGGAT
>CAZIXJ010000123.1:0-7499 GCA_964542835.1 uncultured Hyphomicrobiales bacterium | reverse complement strand
TATTTCATCTGAAGATGTTTATGAATACAGAAATAAGATGGAATTTACTTTTTGTGCATCAAGATGGCTTTCACAGGAAGAAATAGACAGCGGTGATGAAATAGCTGATAAAGATTTTGCTCTCGGGCTGCACGTGCCGGGAAGATTTGACAAAGTAGTAAATATTAAAAAATGCCATATTCAGCAGGATTTTGGAAATGAATTGTTAAAGGTTTTTAGAGATAAGGCAAATGAACTTAATGTTTCTCTCTATGATTTTATTTCGCAAAAAGGTTTTCTGAAAAATCTGATAATCAGATACAGCAGATTTGAAAATAAGTTTATGGTTAATCTTGTAACAAATGATATTTCAGATGAGCAGGATGAGCAATACCTCGAATGGTATAATAATGAATTTCCCGAATTATTTGAAAATGTTTCTAATGTAATTTATACTCTGAATAACAGCAGAAGCCCTGTACCAAATCATAAACCTGAAATTATAAAAGGCAATGGGTTTCTGACTGAGGATATTCTTGGCATAAAATTCAGAATATCACCATTTTCTTTTTTTCAGACTAATTCAGGTCAGCTAAATAAATTCATCGGAAAAATACTTGAAACAGCTAATTTGAATGTAGATGATACAGTATGGGATTTGTATTGCGGAACGGGTTCTATTTCACTTCCTGCAGCTAAAAAGTGTAAAGAAGTTTATGGTATTGAGCTTGTGGAAAGTTCTGTGAATGATGCTAAAGAAAATGCAAAAATAAATAAAATTGACAATGCAGTATTTTTTACTATGGACCTGCACTCTGAAGAAACTCCTGATTTGCTGAAGAATCTGCCAAAGCCTGATAAAATCATAATTGATCCGCCGAGAGCAGGAATGCATAAAAATTTAATTGCACATATTATATTGTCAGGAGCTGAAGAAATAGTTTATGTAAGTTGCAATCCGGCAACTCAGGCTCGGGACTGTAAACTTATGGAAGAGTATTATTTTGTGGAAAGTATTCAGCCTGTGGATATGTTTCCTCATACTTATCATATAGAATCTATTGCAAAACTGGTAAGAAAAGATGGAAAATAAATATTATATTAATGAGATATTTTATTCTATTCAGGGAGAAGGCACAAGAGCCGGAATGCCATGCGTGTTTGTAAGAATGCAGGGTTGCAGACTTAGATGTAAATGGTGCGATACGCCTTATGCTCTTGAATTTAAAGAGCATAATTATGAATTGGATGAAAGTGAATTAATTGACAAAATAAAAAAATACGATTGTAATTTTATTGAATTTACCGGTGGAGAACCACTCGAACAGGAAAGCCTTTATTCACTGATGATTGAATTATGTGATGAAGGATATGATGTGGCAGTAGAAACTTCAGGCTATATCTTGCTTGACAGACTTGATAAAAGAGTAATAAAAATTCTTGATGTGAAATGCCCTGCTTCAGGAATGCATAAGAAGAATAAATATGAAAATTTCAATTATATTGACCAAAAAGATGAATTAAAATTTGTAATAGCAAATCGTGAGGATTATGATTGGGCAAAAGAAATCGTTAATCAATATGAACTTATAAACAAAACAAAAAATATATTATTTTCTCCTGTATTTGGCAAATTGCCTAATATAAAGATTGCGGAATGGATTTTGCAGGACAAACTTGAAGTGAAAATGCAATTACAGATGCATAAATATATATGGCACCCAAACAAGAGGGGAGTATAGAAAAATGATAAAATTAAGTGACAGGATTTTATTCGGGCTTGATGAAGAATATAAGCAGCTCCAAAAGTCAATTTTGAATACTCAGAATGTAAAAGGAACAGTTTACCTGATATCCGGTGAAAGTAATTTCGGGAAATCGCATTTACTCAAATTTTTAAAAGCATATACAGAAAAAACTCAGTCGGGAATAATTAGCAGCTATGTAGAAGTGGAACCGCCAAAAGGTGAGTTTCAGATAAGCAATCTAAAGCCTTTGTATCCATTTCAGCAGATAATAGAGCAATTAGTAGAAAATAAGAATATGTCTCCTGAAAAAAGGCTCGCTGTAAATATGGCTATGAGTTTTTTCGCAGCATTGCCGTTAGTTGGAGATGTTGCATATTTGGCAAAAGAATGGAAGCGGGACTTAAAGGAATTTAAAGGTGTAAAATCAACTCAGAAAAAAGATGAAATAGTAATTGATAAATATATAAAAGCTTTAAAGAAATATGCCGAAAAATTTCCGGTAATGATGCTTATTGATGATATTCACTGGGCTGATACTCAATCTCTCGAATTAATTAAAGAATTATCAAAGGAAATTGAAAATCTGCCAATCTTCATTGCTGTAAGCTACAAGCCAAGCGAAGTAGAAGGCAGGGCGCTCCCTATGTATAATTTTCTTAAAGAGATTAGAGATAAATCAGCCTACAATTCTATAAATCTTGATGTATTGAATAAAAATGAAATAAGTGAAGTATCAGAATACTTAGTACGAAATTATACATCAGGAACTGAATTTGATAAATGGCTTTTGGATAAATCATTTGGTGTGCCGGGAGTTGTTTATGAATATTTGAATTACTTTAAAGAAAATACTCCATTCAATAAAGAAGGCTTGCTCGTAAAAAGTCTGGACGAGCAATATCTGCCGGGTTCAATTCAGGCAGTTTTTTCTCAGAAACTTGATTTGCTGGATGAAGATAAGAAAAATATTCTTGCTTTGTGCAGTGCTGAAGGCAAGCAATTTACAGCAACCATTGCAGCGGATTTGCTTAATACGGATATTCTGGATGCTATAAAGAAACTGCGAACTATTCAGAATAAAACAGGTATCATAAAAAGTATTGGTGCAAAGAAGCGATACGGTGTAAAAACTACTGTTTATGAATTTACTCAGGGGTTTTATCAGAATTATTTTGAAAATTCACTGGAATATGAAGAATATATTGCTATTCACGGACAAATCGCTTCACTTCTCAAGCAGAAATATGCAGAAGCAGATGCTGAAGAAATAAAAGAAGAAATTGCACCGTTTTTAGCAGCTCACAGTGCTGAAGCAGGTGATGACGAAACCGTTCATGAAATGCTGCTGAGAACTGCAAAATCTGCAAAGGAATTTGGCAGCCCTGATGTATTGCGTGATGCTCTTGAGCGAGTAAAGAATTACGGTTCTATCACTCAGGAAGATACTCAAAAATTGAAAGAAAGCGGTTATGATGAAATATATGAAGAGATTTCTAATGTATTTGGTTTTGCCGATAAGTCAAATAATGGTGGAGGTAATGACAACGGTAATGGTTTTAATGCTGAACCGAAAATATCGCTTGATGTGGATTTTGACGTTATCAAAGAGAGAATATTAGAATTTTATCACGCCAATAAATTTAAACTTGCTTCAGAAAATTCACTTGCATACATAGAACAACACCGCGATAAACTCAGCACATCGAAAATTACTCTTTTGCGATTGCTTGCAGCAAAGTCGGATGCTGAAGCTGAAGATTATATCTCTGCAGAAGATAATCTTAATACTGTACTTAATCTTACTGAAAAAACAGGAGATGACGAAATGCTCTGTATTGCCTGGAATGTGTTTGCTATTGTAAGATTTAATCAGGGTGAAAATCAGAAAGCAATGAACTATCTTAATAAAGCGGCACAGATTTCATTCAAAGTAGCACCTGAAATAAGGTTGCTGACTTTATCAAATATTGCTACTATATCAAAAGTAACAAATCCCGAAATGGCTGAAAAATACTTTGATTCTGCAAGAGATTTGTCTAAAGAACTTGGTTTTAAAGAATTTTCCAATGATTTATTTGAAATTTTTTAAGAGCGGTATTACCAATATTATTTAAGTTTTTAAGTCAATTATCTAATATGTTTTATTTTTATTATGGTTATTCAGTATGAAATTTCTATATTTTACAATAATAATTATGCTGTCTTTGAATGCTTATTCTTCAAGAGAGTATAAAGTTTATGACACAAAAAAATCAAAAGTAATTGACTTTGAAGAATTTATTAAGAAAAGCACAAAATTCGACGTGATATTCTTTGGTGAATTTCATGATGATGCACTGATTCACGAAATTCAGGAAGAATATCTGCGAAAAATGTATGAGGAAAATGATAATATTACTGTTTCTCTCGAAATGTTCGAAAGGGATGTGCAGGAATATCTTGATAAATATCTCGCAGGAGAAATAGAGGAAGATGAGTTTCTGGAAAATTCCAGACCTTGGAAGGATTATGAAGAATTTTACAAACCACTCGTAGAGCTTGCAAAAGAGTATAATTCGGATGTTATCGCATCCAATATACCGAGAAAATACGCCGGTATGTTTGCTATGGGTGGATTTTCAGGACTTAAAATGATACCGCCTGATGCAAAATCTCATGTAGCCAAAGAAATGATAATGAAAGATGATGCTTACAAGACTAAATTCTTTGCTACTATGCTCGGAGATGAAAGCAGAATTAAAAATCTGAGCTACAATGAAGAAAATACGCTCTGGCTCTATTACGGGGCGCAATCTATTAAAGATGAAACTATGGCAGAAAGCATCCTTGAGCATTTTCAGGATAATCCCGACAAACAGATTATTCATTTCAATGGTGATTTTCATTCAAAATCATATCTTGGTACCGTGCAGAAATTGGCTGGAAGGGACAGCAAAATAAAAATTGGTGTTATCACTCCTGTTTACTCCAAAAATGCTGAAGTATTCGGTGAGAACAGAGAAGATGAGGCTGATTTTGTAATTTTTCTGGATGATTTCGAGCGAGATGACCCTGCAATGGAAATGGGGGAGATGCATCTCGGTGAAAATTACGTAAAAGAGCATAATATTGATGTAGAAATTATACCTTCCGAATCAAAAATAATTGCTAAAGACAGTATTATTCTTAAAAATCCGATATTCAGAAAAAGCAGTGTGAAATTACTCAATTCTCTGCAAATAGATGAGGTAAAGGCTCACAAAGGCAGTATTTCATGGGAAGAGAAGAAAATTGATGAATTATATAAGGAAATAATTTTTACAAATACAAGTTTTGATGAGCAGGAATATGGAAAATCAGGAATTATTGAAGCTAATAATATTGTAATTAAATACAGCGGAAAAGTGTATAATGAACCCTCCGAAACAAATCTCGTAGAGAGACATTCACGCTCTGCGGGTATAATTTCTCCGGAAGATAATGAGGGTATATATCTGCCCGGTAAGTCATGGTATCCCGCTACGGATGAAGATATGGCAAACTTCAATGCAACTGTGAGAGTTCCTGAGCCTTATCATATTATTACCTCCGGTAATATTACTAAAAATTCTGAAGATGGTTTTAAAACATATACCGCTAAAACTGAATTTGAACTTGATAATCTTATTATAGTTGGCGGTAAGTATTTTGTAGAATCAAAAAAAATTGATGGTATTACTCTGAATGTTTATACTTATGAAAAGTCAAGGACAGCATCTCAGTATTTGAATTCACTCGAAGAAACCTACAAATTCTATACCGGGCTTTTCGGAGATTATCCTTTTGAATCATTCAGCGTAGTGGAGAATTTCTTTTCTACAGGATTTGGAATGCCCGGCTATACTCTTCTTGGAGGTAAATTAATGGCTATGCCTTGGGTTACGCTTTCTCCCGGCTCGCTTCCTCATGAATTTGTTCACAACTGGTGGGGAAACAGTGTATTCGTGGATTATGAAAAAGGAAACTGGTGCGAGGCACTTACTACATTTTCAGCAAATTATTATTACAACAAATTAAAAGATGATGAAGCAGGATTACGAGACTGGAGAAAAAAGGCTCTTATTGCCATAGATGCCCTGCCGGCTGAAAAGAATTATCCGATAGCTGAATTTGAATATCAGAAAGATAAATTTGATGCCGTAATCGGATATGAAAAGGGTGCTATGATGTTCTATGAAATCTATAAGATGATGGGCGATGAGCATTTCTTTAATGTTTTGAAAGAATTTGCTGCTAAATACAGAGGTAAAAAAGCAACATGGCGCAGTATAATAAGGACTTTTTCTAAATATTCGGAAGATAATGAACTGGATTTGCCAATCAAAGATGTTTTTAATCAGTGGCTTTATTCTACTGAGATTCCTCATGTTTCGATTTCCAGAGTAAATGTGGATAATGCAAATGCTACATTTTCAATAAAAATGTCTCATAAATTTAATATGGAAGTACCTGTTCTTTTCACCGGAAACGGAAATGAAAAGAAAGAGTATTTTTATATTGAAGATGAGTACAAAGAAATTACATATAATCCGGGTTTCAATGTTGAGGAAATAAGAATTGACCCTGATTATGAAGTGCTGAGATTTTTGAATGCGTGGGAAAAGCCTTACAGCTTTAACAGAACTCTGAGCAGAAAACCACTTGTAATTACACCCGACAGAAATTCATCGGTTTACAGAACTGCACAGAGTTTTATGCAAATGCTAAGAGAAAGCAATTATAATTTTGAAGAAAAATCTGCTTCTGATGTTTCTTTGAATGACTATAAAGAAAGATCGGTAATACTTCTGGGTAATATTGGAAATAATAAAGTAATCAAAAATGCTGTGGAAGCTCTGCCGGATAATTTTAATTTTACTGAAGGTAAAGTTTCTATGTCAGATGATAAATCTGTTAATCCTGATGAATATGTGATGCTTATAAATTCAGATCATCCTGAGTCGCGGGATCATTTATGCACAGTGATTTATTATGATGGGCTGAATGATGTAAGTTCTTTAGCCAGATTTTTTCATTATACAAGCTATTCTATGGTAGCACTGAAAATAGGGCAGAGAGGCAGACCGTATTTTGATATGGAGATATTCCCTTCAGGATATGAGCGTACTGAATTGATTTGGCATAATAATAAATAAATGCTGATATATGAAATACAGCATAGAATTAATCAGATTTATTTCTGTATTACTTATTACATTTACACATACAAGAAATAATTTCAGCGAAGGATGGTTCCATTTTGTGGTATATGATTTGCCGCAATATGGAACCGTTATGCTTTCGGTTATTTCAGGATATTTGTACTATAAAATCAGCAAAAGTAAAAGCGATTTATTCAAACGAAAAGTAAAAAGCCTGCTAATTCCATATCTCATCGCAAATTCAGTTGTGATTATTCTTGTGCTGATAATAAATTCATTCGGATACAATTTTCTGAACAGACTGACTTATGACTATACAATGTTTACGGAAGGTTTGCTCTCGCTTAACAGTCCTCCGATTAGTCCGCCTACATATTTCATAAGAGATTTATTTATTGTTTTTGTATTGATAGAGCTGATAACCCGCAGAAATTTATATATGCTGTTGATTTTGTTACCTGTGGCATATTTCGGGGAGTTGATGCTGCGATATGATATTTTGATTATGTTCATAATCGGAGCATTATACGCAAAATTTGAAAATAAAACTAAGAAGAATTGGCTGATACCTTTTTTGCTGATTCTTATGGTACTGTCTTATTTCTTTCTTTTT
>CAZIXJ010000122.1:0-7568 GCA_964542835.1 uncultured Hyphomicrobiales bacterium | reverse complement strand
AATATTAAATTCCAATCTTTTTCCAAAAATATCATTAATTATTTCACCATTGCAATAGATATGACTGCCATTTACAAATGTATCAGTAACGATTCCCCTGAAAATCACTCCTTCAAAAGGAGACCAACCGCATTTGTATTTAATATTAGATTTATTAACCCTCCATTTTCTGTTCAAATCAAGAATTGCTAAATCAGCAAAGTACCCTTCACGAATATAGCCCCTTTTATTGATTCTGAACAATTCCGCAGGAGCGTGAGACATTTTCTCTACAATTTTCTGTAATGATATCTTGCCCTGACGATAAAGGTCCAGCATAATATTGAGAGAATGCTGCACCACAGGTATTCCGGCAGGAGCTTTAAGATAATTATTTTGCTTTTCATCCCAAGTATGAGGAGCATGGTCAGTGGCAATTACATCAATCTTATCTTCGAGCAATGCTTTCAGTAGTCCCAGCCTGTGCCTTTCCTCTTTAATTGCAGGATTGCATTTTATCTGAGTGCCGAGGTCTGCATAGTCGTCTCTGTCGAAATGCAAATGATGAACACATACTTCAGCAGTTATTCTTTTATCTTTTAGCGGTAAATCATTTCCAAACAATTCAATTTCTTCTGCTGTAGTAAGATGAAGTACGTGAAGCCTTGCATTAGTTTTTTTGGCGGCGGCAATAATTCTTTCCGTACTTGTATAGCAAACTTCGACGTTTCGGATATCGGCGTGTGCTTCCACCGGAATATCATCACCGTATTTCTGCTTATATCTCTGAAGATTATAATTAAGCATATCGTTATTTTCAGAATGAACGGCAGTAATCACAGGAGATGCTGATAAAAGGTTTTCTATCGTATTATAATCATCTACAAGCATATTTCCGGTAGAGCCTCCGAGAAAGATTTTAATGCCGCAAATATTCTTTGGATTAATTTTCTTAATTTCATCTAAGTTATCATTGCTTGTACCCATATAAAATGAAAAGTTAGCGAAAGATTTTTCCTGAGCAAGAAGATATTTCTTTTCAAGCTCTTCCAGCGTAACAGCATTTGGTAATGTATTGGGCATATCCATAAACGAAGTAACTCCCCCGGCAACTGCTGCTGCCGATTCGGAGGCTATATCCGCTTTATGAGTAAAACCGGGTTCGCGGAAATGCACCTGATCATCAATTATGCCGGGAATAATTATTTTCCCATCCAAATCAATTATATCTGCATTATCATCAGAAATATCAGTATCAATTTTCTCAATAAATTTATCATTTATCAAAATATCAGATTCAAAAATCCGACCTTCATTTACAATTTTTCCATTTTTAAGCAAGAATTTTTTCATGATTTAATTTTATATTTGTTAATTCTTTCAAAAATTACTATTTTAATAATACAAAAATATGAAAAAATGTTGATTGTTTAATTAGATAAGGATAAAAAAATGCTAAAGTCTCTTAAAATTTTGGTTTTAATTGTGATTTCACTCAATTCTGTAATGTTATTTGCTCATCCGGGACACGGAAATCATACCGGACACAGTCTTTTGCATTACATTACATCACCAATGCACGTACTGCCTTTAATCCTTGTAGTTGGCGTTGGAATATTTTTGCTTGTGCAGAGACATATGAAAAAAATGGAAAGAACAAAAATTGATTAAAAAAATAATTTTGATATAATTCAAATTTATCTTATTTTTGTAATTGTTCTTATGGCGATAGTAGTTCAATGGTAGAGCACCGGATTGTGGTTCCGGTTGTTGCGGGTTCAAATCCCGTCTATCGCCCGGATATTATAAAAAAAGCCATATAGTTTGCTGTATGGCTTTTTTTATTTTTCATTAATTGTTTCTTGATATTATAAAATTCATTTAATAATATAATTATTTTTTTGACGTTAAATATTTTAGTTTGTGTTATTTCAAAAAATCAAGCAATTTATAAAGTTTTTCATGAATTCAAAACAAAAAAGAATGTTAAAGAGAATATTTGAGCATCCTGTAAGAGCTGATATTTCTTGGAAGGAAATTGAAAATTTATTAAGGGCATTAGGTGCTGAAATTACTGAAGGAAACGGTTCAAGAATAAGAATTGCTTTGAATGGTGTAAGGGCTGTATTTCACAGACCACATCCACAAAAAGAAGTAAATAAAAGCTCAGTTAATACAATATGCAGGTTTCTTATTGAAGGAGGAATTAGAAATGATGACTTATAAAAATTACATAGCTAAAGTAGTTTATGATGATGAAGCAAATATTTTTCATGGAGAAGTGATTAATATTAGGGATGTAATTACTTTTGAAGGTAGTTCTGTAGATGAACTTCATCATTCTTTCAAAGAATCTATTGATGATTATTTAGATTTTTGCTCATCTCGAAACGAAACACCTGATTCTCCACTTTCAGGTTTTTTGTCTTTAAATATCCCTGTTACTAATCAACAACTTTTTAGAAATGCTGCAAAAAAAGCAGGAAAGGATTTTGATGAATGGGTTATTGAATCGCTCAACAAAGAAGCTGTTTCAGGCTAAAAAATCATTTATAAATATTAATTTTAAAACAGCATTTAATTAAATCAAGAAACCTTCCAAAGAGTTAAACTCTTCGAAAGGTTTCTTATAAGTAAATTATAAATGGTGTTTTCAAAATAATTAATTTCTATCTTTTTATTATTCTTTGCAATACCTGGTCGCCTTTATCATTTGTAATAATTATTACATACATTCCTGAAGGCAAATCTGATATATCGAAAAATTCTTCAATATTCCCGGCATTATATTGCTTGTTTGCAATAAGATTTTTTATTTTCTCTCCTGAAACTTCGTGAAGTGATAGGTTTACTTTGCAGGATTCTTCCAAAATAAAATTGACATTCAAAGCACCATCTGTCGGATTTGGATAAGCGTTAAGATTTTTCAAACCGCCGCTGCAAGACTGAAGAATATCAAAGTATGTTTCTTCTCCTGCTTTTACAGGCTCGCAATAATTATTGTTTTCTATTAGTTCATATTGTGCGATAAGCTGTTCGTGATATTTCTCAGGCAGCATCTTAATCAATTCTAAATCAGGGTCGAACCAGAAAATACATTTGATTTCATCTTTACTTTCATATGCTACAGGCAACAGTTTATTTACCCGAACATTTTCAATATCATTCAGATTAATAAATATACTTTCATCCGATGTATCTTTCATTACATCAATATCAAAATTGAATTTATCGTTATTATATGCCATACTTTTCAGATTGCTGTCCGAATTAATCCTTTCAAATACTTTTCTGATAAGAATTTCTGAATTTTCAGGATTTAGAAGTGAATCACGCATTTCCTCTCTGATTACTCTTGCTATTACATTATTCTGCTCTGAATTTTCTAAATCTTCCTTTTTATCAATTATTACATTGATTTTTTTTCTGAATTTTATTGAGTCAGCATAAATCTCTTTTACTTTACCATCAGGATATTCTTCTATCATTTGAGTAATGTTCATATCAAAATCTTTTTGTATTTCATTTGTATCATAGTGAATAAATTTTGAATAAACCATCTGCATAGAATTATCATCTGATGTAAATCTGCCAAATATCTTCTCACCGTTTTCCCTTGAAATGAAAATTGGTGATTTAATTTGGGAATATTCTGTATCATAAATCTCTTCAAACTCCATACCTTTATTCAAATTGATTTTATACTTAATATTCATCAATTCAGAAGGAATATGAAATTCAAATTCTTCATCACTTCTAATCTTAATTCCAAGTTTTTCAAATTGTTCCTTATTTAGAATAATATAGTCAATACCCTTTGTATCTAATGGTTTATCGCCAATATATGAACCTGAAGCTACTGCAATACTCTCTTTATTGCTCTCTTTCTGAAATTCAGAATTTGAAGTTAAATCATTATTTATACCACTCTTTGTATCTTGTTCATGGGATACCTTATCATCAGATTCTTTTCCCTGAGTTAAAACTTCATTAATTCCGGTATTGATATTACTGATACGAGAACTATTCTGATTTTCAGATTCTACATTATCAATTGAATTAAAAGTCAAAAAGCCAAATATGGCAAGCCCTGCTATAGAAGCACTTATTATAGTCATTTTATTTACTCCTTTGAATTTTCTAAAATATTTATCAGGAACTAATTGAGAATGCTTTTCGATAAGATTGCGCGCATCATCTTTAGAAAAAGGCACTTCCTGTTCCCTTGCTTTATTGAAATAGTCGTTGATATTTTTATCGTTTTTTTTCATAATAATTCACCTGTCGGCAATTTCTTTTTCTTTAAAATAATTTTTTGCTGCTTCGTTTCAATTTCAGATTTTTCTGTGAGCAATATTTCAAGTTTTTCTCTGCCTCTTTTCAGTCTGGATTTTACAGCAGATTCTGTACATTTTTGCAAATTGCTGATTTCTTTGATTGAAAACCCTGATATTTCAAAAAGTATCACAGCTTCTTTGGTTTTTGCATTTAATTTATCCAGAGCTTCATAGAGCATTTGTATATCATAATTAGCATCCGGCTTATCATTACTTATGAAGTTGTTTTCAGCATAATCGCTGTCATAATCTCCGAATATTCTTCTTCTCCAATTGTATCTTTTGTAAGTTCTCGATGCGATAGTAAATACAAAACTCAAAAAAGCCTTCTTCTCTTTAAGGTTATCAAAGTTTTCATAAGCCTGCAGCAGAGTATCACTTACAATATCACGGGCAAGCTCATCATTCTTGCTTAAAGCTCTTGCAAAGCGATACAATCTTTCTCTTACAGGCTCGAAAGCCTTTAGAAATTCCTTTTGTTTAATTTTCTCTTCCATAATCCCAAATTTACAACTAAATTCATAAGTAAGTGTATTTAATTCCGAAAAAGTTGCAAAATATATCAAAATTAAATTAAACATTTATCATAATTATCTGTCATAGATAATAGATAGTTTTATTATCATTAATTGAAAGCATATGGAATTGAAAACGATAGGTAAAATTTATTCACCTTTTGAAGAAAAAAAAGGGATGCCAATTCAATCCCGAATGGCTGACGGAATAAAAGGAAAAATCGAAATTTTTGAAGAATTTGAAGAAGGACTTTCTGATTTGGATGGTTTTTCTCATATTTATTTGATTTATCTCTTTCATAAATCTGAAGGGTATAATTTAAAAACGAAACCATTTTTAAGCGAAAATGAGTATGGCGTTTTTGCAACAAGAGCCCCACGAAGACCAAATCCAATCGGGATTTCTATTGTAAAACTGTTAAATATGAACAAAAATATTATTGAAGTGGAAAATCTTGACATTCTGAATGGAACTCCTCTTTTGGATATTAAACCATACATTCCGCAATTTGATTTATTTCAGACAGATAAAAACGGCTGGACGGATAATAAATTAAAAATTTCTCAAAAAATAATTTCTGATAACAGATTCGGGTAACTATATGAAAAACAGTTATATTATAATCTTATTTCTTTTTACAAATATATTAATTGCAAAAGACAAGTATCTTATTATAACTACGCAGAGTTATAAGGAAAGCAGTGTATTGGATAATTTTATTCAACACAGAAGCAATGATTTTGATGTAGAAGTAGCGATTAATTCTGAAGTTGGAGATATGCCTGAGCATTTTAAGAATTATATAATTGATGAAAATCCCTATTATGTCTTACTTGTTGGGAATTATTCTGATTTCCCGTCAAAAACAATTCCATATTACAAACCTGTGGAATCATATAATTTTTGGATTTCTGAGCAAATTGACAGTTTATTCGAACTCCAAATTCCATTGGGACTTTTCTTTGTGGATAATGAAAATGAGCTGGAGAATATTATATCAAAAACAATTAAATTTGAACAGAATTTGGAGGAAATGCCTGCCAAATTATATACACATTCAGGCGGTAGTCCCTATGAACCTGTTAAGCCTTGGCCCCTTGAATTTAATGATGAAATACTTAATGAGATGTACGATTCATTTTTCAAGACAAATGGTTATCTGCACAGGCACGAAACATCACTGGATGACACTGCCAACGATGCCCAAAACGATGTTCAGGCTATTAATAACGGAATAAAATATATGTTTTATCACGGTCACGGCAATATTCCCAAATGGTCATATGGAATGGGAATTGCCGGGATACCGTATCTGAAAAACACTGAATATTTCCCGGTAATTTTTTCTGCATCATGCCTTACAGGTACTTTCACCGGAAAAATTGATACTATGGAAGCTCCTTGCCTTGCTGCAAATATGCTTGCCTCAGAAAACGGAGCGGTTGCATTTATCGGAGCTTATAACATCTCAAGCAAAGGTCAGAATCCGATTTTATACGGATTTTCCAAAAATGTAAATGACAAAAGTAACGAAAGGCTTGGTGACGCTCTTTTAAAAGCATTCAATAATACTGAAATGCCTGAAACCGTAAAAAAATACCATCCACATATTATGGCTTATGAATACAACAGAGCAAGACTGCAATTCCATTTATTTGGCGACCCTGCACTAAAAATCAATTCAGCAGGAACAAATGTAAAGATCAACAGAGAAGAAAACATTTTTTCAGTATCTCCCAATCCTGCTTCGGATTATATAGAGATATCTCTCGGCAGCCATTCAGTGAACAAGGGGTTGCAACCCCTTGTTCATGGTTATGAGATAGAGGTTTATGATGTGTTGGGTGAGAGAGTTTACAGCACTGAGGGCACTGAGCGGAGCCGAAGTGCCGAAGTGGATTTATACGGACATTTCGGCTACGCTCAATGTCCATTACGAATTGACATTTCGCACCTGCCAAGAGGCTTGTATTTTGTTCGTTTTGGTGATAGAGTGGAGAAATTTATCAAAATGTAGAGACGAGGCGGTGCCTCGTCTTTGTGGCAGAGATTATCAGGAAGTGCATCCGAGGCTGACTAAAAAGTAAAATAATTGGCTTTTATATGTTAGACAGGAATGTCTGACCTACTATAAATCAACAACTTAGTAGAACGGACATTTCTGTCAGGTTTTCATTTTCAATACTTTTTAGTCAGCCCCTGTCTCTCGATTTTGAATATTATTATATTTTATTTCACAACCACCAGCTTGCCGCTCTCAGTCTTGCCGTTTGCTTTGATTGTGTAATAATATGTGCCAGATGGAAGCCCACCTGCATCAAATTCTGCTATATGCTGTCCCGCCGGCATTGTTTTATTTACTAATGAGGCGACTTCCTTGCCGAAGGAATCAAACACCTGTATAGATACAAAGCCCGCCTGCTCCAGCTCATGTGTTCCGTTGAGCAGAGGTGAAGAAGAATAAAAACCGTAGGTTTAACCCTTCGGTTGTGAAATCGTAGAGACGAGGCGGCGCCTCGTCTTTGTGGCAGATGTTCTTTGAAAAAGCATGAATAGCCCCGTGCTTCAGCTCGGGGTAGTATTGGGCTAAAGCCCGGATATTTTTTTATGAATATAAACCCCGAGTTAAAACTCGGGGCAATTGATGTTCATTTCTCCCTTTTTTTAAAGGGAGTGGTCCTGATTCAATCGGGAACGAGGGATTTGAAAAAAAATCCGCAAGGTATGCGGAATAAT
>CAZIXJ010000121.1:7336-7618 GCA_964542835.1 uncultured Hyphomicrobiales bacterium | reverse complement strand
CAGGAGAATAAACAGCACCTCCTGCACATGGACCGAAAATAGCGGAGATTTGTGGTACTACTCCTGAAGCCATAATATTTCTCTGGAAAATATCAGCATAACCGCCAAGAGATTTTACACCTTCCTGAATTCTTGCACCACCACTGTCGTTAATTCCGATAATAGGAGCACCTACTTTCATTGCCTTATCCATAATTTTACAGATTTTCTCGGCATACATTTCTGAAAGTGAGCCGCCAAATACTGTGAAATCCTGTGAAAAAATAAAAACTAATCTGCCGT
>CAZIXJ010000121.1:0-7326 GCA_964542835.1 uncultured Hyphomicrobiales bacterium | reverse complement strand
GCCGTCAATAGTGCCGTAACCCGTTACCACACCATCTGATAAATAACTCTTTTTATCCAGACCAAAATCAACGGTTCTGTGAGATACGAACATATCAAACTCTTCGAATGAACCTTCATCCAAAAGCAAATCAATCCTCTCTCTCGCAGTAAATTTTCCTTTTTTGTGCTGAGATTCAATTTTTTTCTCACCACCGCCGGCGCGTGCTTTGGCACGCATTTCCATTAATTCTTTAATTCTGTCTTGTATAGCCATTTCTTCTCCTTCAGAGAAATTTTTGTAAAGTAAAAATAAATCTTAATATTTATAAAATAACTTATTACAAAATTACGTATTATTATAATCAATTAAAAATAAATCTTTATTTTTTTCTCGATATATTTTTCTTTTATATTTATATTTTTTAAATAATAAATTATCATCTTTTTCCGTCGTTGTTTTTTATGTGAAACAAAATATTAATTTAGTTATGAAAAAGATTTATTCTAATATTATCGTTTTTGGAGTAATCACCGTAGTAGTTACTATGGGAATTATCTCATTTTATATTCAAAAGCAAACTAATGATATAGTAACTCCAAGAATTATCAATGAATTTGTAAATCCATACACCAATGCAATACAAAATGAAGATTTTGAATATGCATATGAAAATCTAACTTCAGAAGAATACAAAGAATCCTATACACTTAAAGAATTCATTCAAAAGCACAGATTAAACAATGAAAAATACGGTAATTTGAATGAGATAAAAACTATATCAGGCCTTTTTTTGAGAGAAAAAGAAATGCACGGACCATGGACATTCAAGGGTACTATGATGTACCTTGCTGAAAAAGATACTCAAAGAATAATTGTTGAAGTCATTGAAAAAGAAGATAGTTTCAAACTATACAAGACTTATCGCAGTTTCGTATCCATCAGAACAAAAAAAGATGAGATTTTTTAATAAGTTTTACTTTATTTCAGATAATATTATAAGATATGCTGGCTAAATAGTTAATGTTTTTAATTAGTGTTCAAAAAATAATTTTTCATTAACAAAAAAATAATTACTTTTGTAATATAGAGGAAGTTTTATTATATTTTTGTTTGTTATGAAAAAATTATTTATTTTAATATTTGTATGGTTGATTATCGGGATTTCAGTTAATGCCCAATCTATCGAAGTTCTTTCTACTGAAATCAATAATTTTCCGGTAATAAAATCTGAAATCTTTATTTTCAGTGATGGAACTTATCCTGTAAAAAATATCAGTCAAAATCAGATTTTAATCAACGATAAGGGGCTGATAGCTGATACTGAAAATTTTATATGTAATGAGGGAAATATTCAGGATACTTTGAAAATAGTAATTGCCTTCGATAATGCTATTAACAGAGATTCTGCCAATGGAATATCCAATTATGATATTGCTCTTTCCACTTTAAATGAAATTATCAAAAGAATAGATACTACTCATACAAATATTTTACTTACTGCGTTCGATTATCAGAATTATCTTCTTTCTGATTTAACAAACTCCCGTGATTCTCTTAATGTATCTATATTGCCTGAATTTTCCAAAAAATCATCATTTATTTATCCTGCATTCGATTTCGAGCCTGCAGGTGTCAATAATCTACTTGATTATTATGATGATATTAATACTGCCGTAATTATTACTGATGGCAATCAGAAAGCCGGATTAGACAGTATTTCTCAGAAATTTCAATCTAATGGTATTAAGACTTTTCCTGTTTCTATTAATTCTTCAATGCCTTCCAAATTGAAAAAAATCAGTGAAGAAACTGAAGGATATTCATTTGAAAAAATAACAAATAATACTTCAAAGACTTCACTGGCAAAAGTGCTTTTAAGCATTGCAAGAGGATATGTGCCTTGTGAAATAAGCTGGAATAGTGAAATAAGCTGCAACGATACATCAGATATTAAAATTTCAATTCCTTCGTTGGATTTGTCAAAAAATTTCAATTACATTTTTGAAGCAAGCAATAAGCCGGCTATTATCAGCGACCCGCTTGATATAGGATTTACTCTTGTGAAAAAAGTTGATTATCTGGAACGGGATATAGTGCTTACTGCAAAAAATTCTGATATTTTTATTTCAGATATGTACGTAGGTGATGACAGATTTGAAATAATCGAAGGCAACGAAACGGATTTTACTTTACAAAAAGATGAATTTAAAATACTGAGAATTAGATTTACACCTACTGAAACTGGTACGAGGCTTGATTCTGCTATTGTCTTTACAAAATTAATAATTGAATCTGATGCCTGCTCCGGTAATGAAGTTTTCATTACGGCGGGCTATCCAAATAAACCTCCAATTACAAAGACTATTGAAGTTACAAATCCAAAATGCGGAGAAACGCTACTTGTAGGAGATACAATAAATGTAGAGTGGATTGGAATTTTAAGAAAAGATGTAGTTCAAATCGAATACTCTACCGATAATGGAATGACTTGGGACAGCCTATCATATAATACAGATTCATTAAGTCTTGAATGGGTAGTGCCTGATGAAGTTTCGGATTCATGCCTAATAAGAGTAATTCAGATGTGGCCCAATAACGTAGCCAAAACTCTTACTCTCCGTCATAACGGACAGGTTCATTCCGGCTTTTTTAACAATGAGGGCGATAAAGCAATTACAGCAAGCAGCGACGGAACAGCTATAATCTGGAATTCAAATACCGGGCAGAAAGAGCAGATACTTGCAGGGCATAAGAGCAGCGTTACATACGCCGTATTTGACCCTGATGAAGATTATGCAGCTACTTCATCACGGGACTCTACCGCTAAACTATGGGATTTGAACACCGGAGAACTGATAAGGACATTTGAAGGGCATACTGCCAATGTTAACAGCGTCAATTTTTCATATGACGGAGTACATATTATTACCGCCGGCTCTGATGGAACCGTGAAGATTTGGGAAACAGAAACAGGCGATTTGATAAAATCATTTGATGTTTATCCGGGTAACTCCGGAAGAGCATGGTTTGCTTCTTTTAGTCCCGATGATAAGCATATTCTCACTTCAGGCAATGATGGCACTGCTAAAATGATAAACATTCAAACAGAAGAAACAGAAAAAATATTCAATACTACCAATGCTGCAGGGAAAGGCGATGCAAAGTATGCCGTTTTTAATTATAATGCTTCAAAAGTAGCTGTGGTTAGTGCTTTCGACCCAAAAAGAGTAATGGTATGGGAGATTGATGGTAAGTATGAGCATACTATCAATGATACACTTTTTACTTTGAGTCATAATCCTGATTCTTTGACAAATTATCTAATTAATTCTGCAAGTTTTTATTATGACGGAAAAAGAGAATATATTTTAACATCCGGCTCTGATAATACTGCACGAAAATGGGGTGCTAACTCCGGCGAACCGACTGACCCCCATGTGTTTAGAGAACATACAAATTATGTGGAAACTGCTGTTTTTAATTTTGATGCAAGAATGGTACTTACAGCCAGTCTTGATCATACAGCTAAAATATGGAATCTCGACCAGAGAGATTTACAAATGGATACTACGGACTGCAATTTTGCCATAGCTTATGCCGATGCAGAAGCGTATGATATTACGCTTGGAGATGTACCTTTTGGTCAATCTCTGGATACAATTATTTTTCCACTGAAAAATCTTTCTACTTTTGATTATGAAGTTTCAAGTTTCAGGATAGGAGAAGACCTTACAAATTCATTTATGTTCATTGAGGAAAATCTCTACCCGTTTTCATTAAAATCTCTCGGCTCACCGGGATATGAATTAAGATTCGAAGCAAAAGAACTTGGCGAACAAACCGGCAGACTGGAAATCAGAATACCGGGGAAAACCATCAATGCCAATATTTCTGCTAATTCTGTTTTAAAGGATGTTAATGTATATACTAATCTTGTAGATTTTGGTAAAGTAGATTTAGGCGAATTGAAAGATACTACTTTTTCTGTAATTCTTACAAATATATCCGAAAGTGAAGTAACAATAGACAGTATTTACCTGATGGGATTTTCAAAAAACGAGTTTAATTTTTCAGGTGTGGATTTACCGCTTACACTTAATGATGATGAATATATGCCGATTGAATTAAGGTTCAATCCGAAATATCTCGGCTTGAAAAATGCAAAATTAGTAATTAACCATTCTGGTAGATATTCTCCCTCTGAGATAAATCTTTTCGGAATTTCTGACATTATTATAAAAGATACAGTTTCGCTTTCAGTTGATAATGTCTCAGCCGAACCCGGTGAGATTATTAATGTACCTGTAAGAATTAAAGTAACAGACGACAAACCTCTGCATCATACCATAGAGGGTTTCAGCGCAGAGTTGCATTTTAATTCTACTTTGCTCGAACCACTTGGAAATTTCAAAGAAGATTACATAATAAATGACTATACAAGATGCATAAGATTTGATATGGATAAGGAAGATATTGAAGGAGATATAATAAAAACTATTCAGTTCAAAGCCGGGCTTGGAAATGATTCTTTATCTTCGCTTGAGCTTAAATATTCGTACCCACTGGGCAGCGGCACAGTAGCAATTCTGGAAAATGACGGTTTGTTCAAACTTACCGGTTTCTGCAATAATGAAGAACCACGACTTTTCGACCCATATGGAAGAATTGCTCTTCATCAGAATACGCCAAACCCTGCAGAAAATATTACAAGTATTAGTTTTGAAATACTCGAACCGGGCAACGTAAAAATTGAATTAAATGATATTCTCGGTAAGCACAGCAAAACCATAGTAAATGAATTTATGCTGCCGGGTGAATACACTCAAGAAATTGATGTCAGCAACTTGCCGGCAGGAACTTACATATATTCGCTTATCACACCTAATCATAATATTAATCGTAAAATGGAAATAAGGAAGTAAATAAAATGATACAATCAGTAAGAGGCACAAAAGATACATTACCAAATGAGATTTATAAATGGCAATATGTAGAAGAAATATTTAAAAAAGTTTCAGATAAATTCGGATATAAGGAACTTCGAACACCTGTATTTGAAAAAACCGAAGTATTTTCAAGAAGTATTGGCGAGAATACCGATATAGTAAATAAAGAAATGTACACATTTGAAGACCGAGGCGGTGATTCTCTTACATTACGCCCCGAAATGACTGCCGCACTTGTAAGGTCTGTAATTCAGCACAGTATTACAAGAATGAATTCCGTAAACAGGCTTTGGTATTTCGGACCTTTTTTCAGATATGAAAGACCGCAAAAAGGACGACTTAGACAATTTCATCAGTTTGGTGCCGAATGTATTTCTTCTCCATATCCTGAAGCAGATGCCGAAATAATTCAGCTTTCCAATGAATTAATAAGAGCCCTTGGAATTAAAGAATACAAATTGTTAATCAATTCACTCGGAAATGAAAATTCACGAAAGAATTACAGAGATGAGCTGGTAAAATATCTAAAGGATAATCAGGATGCTCTTTCTTATGACAGCAAGAACAGACTCGAAACTAATCCTTTGAGAGTACTTGATTCGAAAGACCCGCAAGATAAGGAAATTACAAATAATGCACCTCAGATAATCAACAGTCTGGATGATGAAAGCAAAGAACATTTTGACAGTGTACTTAACTCATTGAAAAATCTAAATATATCATTTGAAATAGACCCAAAACTTGTAAGAGGACTTGACTACTACTCACATACTGTATTTGAATTCCAAAGCACTGCTTTGGGCGCTCAGGATTCGTTCGGAGGAGGTGGCAGGTATGATGGTCTGTTTGAGCAGCTTGGAGGAAAAGCTACTCCTGCTGTTGGATTTGCAATGGGAGTGGAAAGATTGCTGATAATACTTGAAGATTTGAATCTTCTGCCAGAGGAAGACAGCAATATAGACATATTCATAGTTGTGGCAAATGAGAAATTTTTTGATACTGCCAATACTATTGCTCATAAACTAAGAATGAAAGGATTGAACGTAATCACAGAATTACAAAGACGTTCAATGAAAGCCCAGTTCAAAGAAGCAAATAAATTGAATGCAAAATATAATATAATTGTAGCAGAGGAAGAGCTGCAAAGAAGCAATATAAACATTAAAAATATGAAGACCGGCGAGCAATCAGAATATGCAATTTCTGAAATAGACGATTATAAATTTAATATTTAATATGAAATTATTCAGAAAGAAGAATTATGACCTTATAAACTCAGGTATCAAATGGCAGGTGAAGATAATCTTTACACTGTTTGCGTTTGCAATAATTTTAACTGTAATCTTTATTACTCAGTCTATAGTAGATGAATTAATCAAAAGAGAGCAGGAGCAAATTGTGCTTTACGGAAAAATATTTGAATACTTTTCCGATTTTGAGAATAAAGACCCGGATGATTTTTTGTTTCTGATTGAGGAATACACCAAAACAATTACATTCCCGGTAATTACTACTCACGCTGACGATAAACCCTATGAACCATATGAAATCTGGTCGCTTAATATTAACCTTGATAATATTGAATCTGACAAAAGTAAAAAGGAATATATGAGTTCAAAGGTGCGAGAAATGTCAATGATGTATCCGCCGATTATTGTAAGAGATAATGATGGAAATATTTTACACAAGTTTTATTACACTCATTCTGATTTAGTTGTTCAATTAAGATATTTTCCACTTATTGCCATAATAATTATTGCTCTTTTCGGGGTGATAGCATATGTAGCATTTAGTATGAGCAGGAGAAGCGAGCAATCTAAAGTATGGGTAGGAATGGCAAAAGAGGCTGCTCATCAGCTCGGTACACCTTTGTCGAGTTTGCTTGCATGGATGGAAATCCTCAAATATTCAAAAGATGACCCCGACTCTCTGGATGATACTATTAATGAAATGCAGAATGACATTAACAGACTGAATACTATCACTACCAGATTTTCGAAAATTGGCTCCAGCCCTGAAATGGAAACTCTGGATGTATCATCACTGATGGAAAATATTTGTCTGTATTTTGAGAAAAGATTGCCTCATCTCGGGAAAAAAGTAGAAATAGTAAGGTCATTTACAGAAAAAATACCTGCTGATGTAAATCCTGAACTATTCGCATGGGTAATTGAGAACTTACTCAAAAATGCTGCCGAATCCATTGAAAATAAGAAAGGAAAAATTCATATCTATATGAAACTGATCCCTGAAAAAAGAATATATATTTATGTAAAAGATGATGGAAAAGGAATGACATCTCAGGTAAAAAGACAGGTTTTTCATCCGGGATTTACTACTAAAAAAAGAGGTTGGGGGCTGGGACTTAGCCTAACAAAAAGGATAATTGAAGATTATC
>CAZIXJ010000120.1:0-7642 GCA_964542835.1 uncultured Hyphomicrobiales bacterium | reverse complement strand
GAAATCTTTGTTTTCAGATGCAATGTTATAGTCTTTATTTACCTGAATAATCATTTCTTTTTCAGCTTCGATTTGCTCGGGAGAAAGAAATTTCGGCTCCGGCTCGCATGACAACATGATGATAACAGGTAACAAAAGTAGTAATTTTTTCATAATTCCCTCAAATTTTATTTAACATGTTTAAAAGTAATTTCAGTTTGGTACATTAATTGTCAATTATCCAATAGTTAATATAATTAATTTTATTGAATAATAAAAGTGAGAATGATAATGAATATAACAAAAATTGGAAACGTTGAAGCAAGTCCTTATAATCCAATAGGGTTAAAAAAGTCAGAAATTTCAAAAAAAATTGATAATCCTACAGAAAACAAAACAAAAGATGTAAATAAAGCTGAATGGCAGAAGGATATTCTACTTTCTGCACTTGATAATCTGGAGAATAAAATTCAACCGGCTAATAATCACCCGTTGGATAAAGTTACTAATGCACCGATTGAAACCAGTGAAGAAGCTATGATAGAACTCAGCTTCTTAAATACACAAATTTATAAGGACCAGGCATACAATGCTCAGGCTAATATTAATGTAGAAGATGTAATGTCTCTCATTCTTGATAGCCCCGAATTAATATAAATTTGCCGTCAATCTATCAATTTGCTGCTAAGCAGCAGTAATTCGGTTTCGGCAATTTTTACCTGAAATTCTGCTGAATTGAGCCTGAATTCACTGAGCAGGAGATTTCTCTGAGCTTCTCTCAGCTCCAGTGAAGTAATCTGTCCGAGTTCGTATAGCTCCTGAGAACGCTGAAAACTAAGTGATGCAGTTTCTCTGTTCTCAATTTCTTTATTCAAAATCTGCAGGCTCTGATTGTAATTTTGAATAGTTTTATCAAATTCCATTGCAATCTGAGCCCTGATTTGTTCTATCGTTACATCGTTCATCATCTTAATTATTTCGGCATTCTGCACTTGAGTTCGCGTTTGAAATCCGTTAAATAAATTCACTTGGGCATTTACTCCCACGCTTAGTCCGTCAGTCTGGTTCAAAAGCATAAATCCTCCATCCGATTGTTGCCTTGAATAATTATATCCCATATTAAAATTAATTCTCGGAAACATTGTAGATTGGATTCTTCTTTTATCGTAAACGGAAACTTCTTTATTGGCAAGTGCCTGATTAATGGAGGTATTGCTTTCGAGAGTGCTTTGCCTGAGAGTTTCTTCATCAGGAATTTCATTTAATGCAATTTCGGGATTTACTTCAAAATCTTCATATATGCTATTGCCCAAAAGATAATAAATATCCCGCTTTGCATTGTCATAATTAAGCTGAAGCTGAAGCAAATCAGTGCTGTCGGCATTCAAATCCACTTTAGCTCTCAGAACTTCCAATTTCAGCGCTGCTCCGAAATTTTCTTTTTCGCTGAGTTTATTAAGTCTTTCCAGTGATATTTCTACTGTCTGGCGGGCAGCAATCAAATTCTTTTTTAATGTAACAGCCTGATAATATACTGCATAGAACTGCCGAATCATATTTTGCATAGCTATCTGCAATTCTATCTGCGATTTTTCTTCAAGTATTTTTAGTCTGTCGTAACTCAGAAACATATTCATCCCGTCGAATAAAGTCCAGCTAAGCTGCGCCCCCGCTACGGTATTTTTCGAAATGCTTCCGTTTGTAGTATTAGTAGGAACGGGACCGCCCTGCTCACCGATTCTTACCTGAGTTTGAATATCCTGTACATTGTGAGTAAATGATGCATTGGCATCCACAGAGGGAAGCATACCGGCATTGCCCATCGTTACGTTATTTTCTGCAATTTCAGTATTCATTTGGGATATTCTCACTGCAAAATTATTCTCAAGGAGTTGCTTTACTGCATCTTGTATAAACAGAGTATCTTTGGCTTGCAAAAATGAGCCTGATATAATAAATACGAATAATATTTTAATTGATAATAGCATATTAGTTTTCCATTAATTTTTTTATTTCTTTTTCCTGGATTATTGCAGGTTCTACATCTTCAGGAGTTGGTTTTTTCCCGCTCCAAAGCAGTATAGAATAAATCCTTGCTTTATTAATCATCGACAGGAACATCGGCAAATACATAAGAGTAAACAGTGATGCCACCAGCAGCCCGTATGCTACAGATGCAGCCATTGGCTTAAGGAACTGTGCCTGAAGACTTCCTTCAGCCAAAAGAGGTAAAAATCCAAGTACGGTGGTAACCGTAGTGAGCAGGATGGGCCTGAATCTTTGAAGTCCGGTATCCAGAAGTGCATCGTTAAAATTCTGTCCGGCTGATAGCTTTCTGTTCAGCGTATTATTGAATACAATGGCAGCATTTACTATAATACCTATAAGCGCTATCATACCGTAAGCAGAAAAAATATTTACGGGAAGCCCGTGTATCCAGTGTCCCCAGATTGCTCCTATGAGTCCGAACGGCAAAAGCAGTATTACTGCAAATGCCTGAAGATATGAGCGGAAACTCAATGTAATTATAAAAAATACTGCAAGAAATGCTATCGGAAGTGCTACTCTTGCAGAGCGGGCAGTTTTGAGTATTTCACGCTTCTGTCCTGATTCCGATAATTTTACGCTGGGGTATTTGGCAAGAATCGGAGCTAATATGTCATCTTCCACACGGGATAATATCGGAGGTACTTCAAGGCTTGCATCTACTACGTCTGCTTCTACAGTTATCTCTCTGTTTCCGTTAATATGATTAATTACTGTCTTGCCTCTTTCAATTCTGTAATCAATTAATTCTTTCAGCGGATATTGATTTCCATTTGGCATTTTTATATTCATTTCTTCAAAATTGCCGATACTGGATCTTTCCGTATCATCAAATCTTACCCATACTTTTATCTCATCCTGTCCTCGCTGTAGTCTTTGCACTTCTGCTCCGAAATACCCCTGTCTTATCTGTCGTGCTATTTCAAGATCAGTAAGCCCCAGAATATATGCCTTTGGCTTTAGCTCCAATTTAATTTCTCTGAAGCCTTTAGGGTCATTATCAGTAATATCACCGAGTTCGGAGATTGTGCCAATGCCGTCTTTAAGCTCCTGCTTTGCATTTTCAAGGTCATCAAGATTTGGGCTGTTCATAGATATAGATACAGGCTTCCCGAAGAGTGAGCTTTGCCCGTATATTACTTCGTCTGCTTCATATATCGGTCCTACCTCTTCTCTTATCATCGAAGCAATATCATAGCTTCTCATATTTCGTATTTCACCGTCCATCAATACTACCTGAATTACTCCCTGATTGGAAGTACCCATATTTACAGCACCGAATGAACCGCTTTTGCCTCTGCCAATATTCACAACTGATCTTTTTATTACGTCTTCGTTGTCTTCTCTTTCGGCGGCGAGCTTTTCATTTACAGCAATAATTCCGCTTTCTATTCTGTTAAGCACTCTTTCGGTTTCGGTATCTCTCGTGCCGGGAGGCATAGTAAGGACGACTTCAAAAGAATCCGAATCAATAAACGGGAAAAATGTTGCCTGTATTATGTTCCCTCTGAATGCACCAACAGTAACAACAGATATAAAGATAATAATTGCTATACCGATAATTTTATTTTTCAGAAAAAATTTCAGAGATGAAGCATACCACTTATCTCTCGGATAAAGAATAATTCTATCAATTAGCATTCTGATTTTATTTTCCTTGCGTTCGCCTCTTATTGCTTTTGAATGAGCCAAATGCGAAGGTAGTATTATTGCCGCCTCAATCAATGAAAATATCAGAGAAAATATTACTACAAAAGCCATATCACGCATACTTTCTCCCTGACGCCCTTCAAGAAAGAAAAATGGAAGAAACATAGCAATGGTCGTAAATATAGCGAATGTAATTGAGGGTAATACTTCCTTTACGGCACTTAATGCTGCACGGAATGCTTTTTGTCCGTTTTCATAATTTTGATATATCTGCTCACCTACCACTATGCCGTCATCTACGAGGATACCCACTACCATTATAGCTCCGAACATCGAAAGGACGTTAATTGTAAGTCCGAACATATTTGCAGCTATAAACATCCCCAAAAATGAAAACGGAATACTGAGAGCCACCCAGAATGCAAGCCTTACATTCAGAAATAATGTAAGTGAGAGTATTACGAGCAATGCACCAATAGAACCGTTTGAAATAAGCAACTGTATCCTGCCCCTGAGGGATTTCGTAGCATCATCAAGCATTATTACGTTATATTCGGGATTGTTTTCATTAAATTCTGCTACATATTCTTTTATCATTTCGGCAATATCAAGTATATTTTCGCCGATTAGTTTATTAATGCGGAATACTACAGCTCTGTTGCCATTTATAAAAGTCCTCTGAGGTTCTTCCGCCCATGTATTTTTTACTTCGGCAATATCGTTTAATCTGATTAAAGTACCGTCGGGCAGTCCTTTTACTACGATGTCTTCAAACTGCTCGGCATAATAATCTTTTTCTTCGAGTCTGATGATAATTTCTTCTTCCTTTGTTCGGATTTTTCCTGCAGACAAATCAAGATTCGAGCCTGCTATTGCCCGTGAAACCATATCAAAAGTAAGCCCGTATTTCATCATATCGTCTTCATTTACGAAGGCTACGATTTCCTCTTCGGGAAATCCGCTTATCTCAATTTGAGAAATACCTTCGGTAGCTCTGAGATCATTTTCTATTCTGCGGGAAATATTTTTTAAAGTATGGAGATCATCTATTCCATATACTCCGAAACTTACAGCAAATTCTTTTGCCGGTGCTTTAGCGGTAACTACGGGTTCCATCCCTGCAGGGAAAGAATTAATCCTGTCCACGGCATTTTTTACGTCCTGTACTACCTGATTCATATCTTCGCCGCGGAATACTTCCACTGTTACATCTCCTACGTTCTCACGTGAGCGGGAAGTATATCTGTCTATTCCTTTTATTCCTTTCAGATTGTCTTCTATTTTCTGTATTACTCCTTTTTCGATTTCTTCAGGAGATGCCCCCGGATAAGTTACACTTATGCTTATAATATTACTTTCTAATTCAGCGAAAAAAGAAGAACGCATACTAAAGATAGATACTATTCCAAATGCAAAAACCAATATTTTTATTACATTTGCCCAAATGGGATATTTTATAAACCACGTTATCAGATTATTCATAATTTATATTACTCTCTGCTTATTGATTTTACTTTCATTCCGAGTTCAGGGCTTACCAGTGCCTGGTTTACAATTATCATATTTGAATCAGGTCCGTTAATATAAGCATATTCATCAGATAATTTTAAAACGTTTACTTTGCTTTGGTCTAATACGGAATCTCTTATTATATATATATAGTCACTATTATAAAGAGCCTTTCTCGGTATTCTGAATGCATTTTCAAGCGGAGAACCCGTGATTTCAGCATTCAGATATAATCCGTCTTTCAGTCCCGCACCTGATATACTTGCATATACTTTCACCGATTGAGTAGCGGGGTCGATATAATCACCTATTCTGATTATTTTACCTTTCCATTTTTCTTCGGTATTCCGTGCATATAGCAGCACATCGTCCCCAATTCCAATAAAGGGTATATCATCCTGTATTACGGTAAGCTCTGCTTCATAATTATCAGTTTGGGAAAATGCACCAAGTCTCTGCCCCATATTGATTAATGAGCCGTAATTAACGTTGCTTTCAGTTACTGAACCGTTAAAAGGAGCATAAATCGTATGCTTTTCTTTTCTTAATTCGAGATTTTGAATATTGTAAAATAACTTCAAAATCCCTCTGTTTGAAAGGAAATATTTTTCCTTGTCATTAGAAAAATCGGGGATAGGTTGTATTTTTTCAGTTAATTCAAAATCATTGAGATAATTTTTCCAGTTTTCAAATGATGATTTGTAATCGGTTTTCAGATCGGGAAGTAAATTTGTAATGGCAGTTATCAAATCACTTTTTGCTGAAAGTATCTGCAAATCAATTTCTCTGTCATCAATTTTAATTAATGTTTCTCCTTTGCTGAAGAATCTGCCTGTTTCAAATTTTTTACTTGTTTTTTGCATTATTCCCTGAACTTCAGAAAATACGGCAATTTTATTTTTGGCTCTTACAGTACCGTAGGCGTTTATTATTGCCGGATACTTTGAGTATTTCACAGTATCTGTAAATACATATCTCGCTGCATCAAAATTCTTTTTTGCAGGGCTTTGCTCTTTTCCCGTACCCATAATTAGAATAATAATAAAGCCTGATATGATTATTATCAGTGCTACGGCTATTATAAATACTTTTCTTATCATATTTTATCCCGGTTAATTTTTAGAATGTAACCAATGACGTAGAAAATAAAATTTTATCATAAAATTTTTTTTTCATATATTGGCAGGTTATAATTTTAAATTTATAAAAAATGAATAAAACAGAAATAATTGCAAAGTTTGATTCGGGAATCAGGGAAAATATTACTTTTTTGCCTGCGAATATTTATATTAATTTATATTCTTCGGGAAGAAAATATTTTTTGAATGAATTGATAAAGCATTTTCCCGATACTGAATATTACAAATCTGACGAGAATAAAAAAGTACTCTGGGAACTTAATTTTGGTAACAGTCTATTTAATTCTGCCGGAATGTTTAAATCGGGATACGGTTACGAACTTGCTGCTGCTCAGGGTGCAGGAGCTTTTATTGCCGGTACTGCTACATCCCGCCACAGAAAAGGTAATATGAAAAATCATATTAAAACACCTTTTGCTCCGTTTCCGAAATCAAATTCCGCAATTAACTGGATGGGGCTTCCAAATCCCGGACATCATAAAGTAGCGAAAATACTATCGAAAACAGGACATAAGAAGAATTGCCCTATCGGAGCAAGCCTCTCTGCAGACCCTGATATGAATGAAAAAGATGCTATGGATGGTATGATTAACGGCTTAAAACTATATGATGAAGCAGCAGTCTGCTTTATAGAAATTAATGAGAGCTGCCCTAATGTAGTGCACAGCACTGAATGCAAAATCGATTCGAACGGACTTGAGAAATCTATGACTGACAGGCTGGAGCAAATAAGCAACAAATTCCTGAAAAATAGAAATCGCCGGCTGCCAGTAATAGTGAAATTTTCCAATGATACAGCATTAGAGCAAATACCTTCGCTTATTGATTTGCTGACAGAACTTGAGTTTGACGGCATCAATCTTGGCAATACTTCCGTAAAATACGACGATTATGAATTATTCATTCATAAATCTGAAAAGAAAATTTTTAATTATTTTATCGAAAATTTTGGCGGTGGCTTAAGTGGCAACATTCTTAAAGATAATTCTTTTGTTCTTGCAAAATCTGCGGTAGATTATTTAAAAAACAAAAAATTAAAAAATGAATTTCACGTTATCAGAACGGGTGGTATTGAAACTGCCGATGACATAAAAAAATCCGAAGAAGCGGGAATATCTTTAAATCAATGGTTTACGGGATATTTTGAGGCTTTTTCACATTACGGACATAATCTTTACAGAGAAATATTTAATAAATTGAAATGATATATCTGTTTTTTTCTATTTTTATTAATTTAAGAATATATTTAATTTAAAATAAAAAGTAAAAATCAATTAATGAATAAGCAAGTACTCGTAATAGCATATTATTTCCCTCCG
>CAZIXJ010000119.1:0-7679 GCA_964542835.1 uncultured Hyphomicrobiales bacterium | reverse complement strand
AGAGGCTGTGTGAAAACGATGAATTATACACCAAAGTCACTCTGAACGAAGTGAAGAGTCCAGTATTAATGAGACTTTCCGGATTCTTCAGTCGCTACGCTCCATCAGAATGACGACTTTTCACACACCCTCTAAATCTCGGGGCTGGTGAATTATTTACCCCTCATTGCGAAACTCAGATACTTCGACAGGCGGGTGCTGAGCCTGACGAAGTGCAGCACAGGTTTCGCAATGTAAATTTCTGAATAGCTATGCTTTGAGATTCCCAAATCAGCATTTCGGCAAGCTCTATTTGCAAGTTTGGCAACGAGGATTAGTTTTTTCAACAGCCCAGATATTAGTGGTAAGCTATGACTTGAAATATCATTTTGAATGCGGTTGAATAGTAATAATTACAATAAAGAATAGTTTTTAACTTTATTACTATTTAGAATATTGCATAAATGTCAGAGGTTTATAATGAAAGTAGAATATCAAAATAATGACGTAGTGCTTACTTTCCCAAAAAGTGTAATGGATATTTCTGAAATTCAGAATTTGATTGACTACGTAAAATACAGGGAAATTATCAGCAAAAGCCAAGCCACTCAATCTGATGCTGATACTCTCGCAAATGAAATAAATGACAGTTTTTGGGATAAATCACGTGCTAAAGTGGAATGATGAATCTTATTGTTGATACAAACATTGTGATTTCGGCTTTGATTACGCCGGCAGGCACTTTGAACAAACTAATCATCAAAGATATGTATAATATCGGATTATTCGCCCCTTCTTTTCTAATGGAAGAAATTGAAAATAAAAAAGCCAAAATTCAAACTTTGACAAAATTATCAACAGATGATATTAATGCATTGTCAGATATCCTTTTAAGAATTACATTTAAAGACGTGATAAATACTAATGAGCTATTATCCATCATAAACAAATAGCTTAAAAACTCTCCCCGACTTTTCAGGTCGGGGTTTGATTCACGATTAGAAATATTAAGCTAAAGCCTTGAATATCATGTACATAATTACACGTCGAGATAAATCTCGGGGCTGGAGAATTGCGCTACAAAGCATTCAAGAATGAAGTTCATATTCAGCTTTAGCCTTTTAGGGCAGAAACAAAAAAGCCCCTGAAATTCAGGGGCTTTTTTTAAATGTATCTGTGCTTTGTAGCGGGGACAGGACTTGAACCTGCAACCTCCGGGTTATGAGCCCGACGAGCTACCAAATTGCTCTACCCCGCGATGTTTTCGAATACAAATATAAGGAGTTTTTTAACACAATCCAAATTATATTTTAATTTTTTTCATTTTAACTTTTATTCTTATTTTAATAGTAATAATTTTATACAATTTTAAATAAACTATATGATACCAAATTATACAGATGAACAAAAAGCTGCGATTGATATATCGAAACATATTTCTGTACAGGCTAATGCCGGTTCGGGCAAAACATCTATACTTGTGGACAGATATTTCAGGTTGCTTCTTGAAAAAAATGTAATGCCGCGGCAAATCCTTGCTATTACATTCACCAAAAAAGCTGCCGCCGAAATGAAATCCCGGATAATAAAAAAAATTGAAAAATCTTTAACTGAAAGCATTAAATCTAAAAATTCATCAAAAGCACGAAAATTGAGAAAAATAAGGGAAGAGCTGACAAAATCCAAAATTTCCACTATACATAGTTTCTGCTCGGGTATTTTGAGAGATTATCCTATTGAAGCCCGGGTAATGCCAAATTTTACCGAACTTGATGAAATAGAGCTTCTACATCTGAAAGATGATGCGATTAATGATGCTCTCGAAGAATATATGGATGAAATCAGTAATAATCCTGATAGAATAAATCTTTTGGATCAGTTTCAGATAAATGAACTTATTGAAAATCTTGCAACAATTTTGGATAAATCTGATGCTATGCTCAGCCTGCATAATCTTTATGCCGATAAAGATAAATATATAGCCGGCATCAAAAACTATTATGAAAAAAAGATTTATGATTTTTTTACCGCATATATTCAGAGCCTCGAAAAAGCAAGCAATATTCTTAATAACGAGAAAAATCTTACTGCAAATCAATCCATAAAATCAAGTGCTTTGGAATTATATATTCAATCTCTTAAAAGCGAATTAGAAAATAAAAATATTTCCGGGATTTTAAATACACTGGAATATCTTTTTTCTGAAGGAGTAATATCAAAAACAAAGGGAAATCTTAATGGAATTACTTACAAAAATAAGGGTATGATACCTGATGCCAAAGAATTGCTTGCCGAATTTGAAAAGGATTTTAAAGAGATAATTGAAATATCAGATATTTTTATTACAGATAATAGCTCTGAGCATTTCGATTATTTGTCTGATTTTTATTCCCTTTCACTAAAAGCATATTCTAAATTTGATTCACTTAAAGAAATCAAAAACGGAGTCAGCTTTGATGATATGATAATAAGAGCTAATGAAGCTCTAAAAAATGATAATATCAAAAAGCAGCTTACTTCAAAATACAAATATATTATGGTAGATGAATTTCAGGATACAAATCAGATTCAGTATGAACTGATAAGAAGTATTACAGGAGAATTTAATCAGAATTCAATGATAAAAAACAATCTCTATATAGTAGGCGACGCTAAGCAAAGTATTTACAGATTCAGAAATGCCGACGTAAAAGTATTTATGCAAGCCGGCAAAGATATAGCTGATTTGAACAGAAACAACGGAAACTATTATGATGATGAATATCCGGGGAACGTTAATCTCACTTATACTTTTCGACTTTTTCCAGTTGTTGCGGACTTTATTAACAAAGTATGCAATCCGGTCTTCAGCAATAATCTCACAGGCTGGAACTCCGAATATGAAGCCTCTTATGATGATTTGCAATTCGGAAAAACAGATGAGATATTTACTGATATGATAAAACAAAATACCGGCAAAACGCTTGACCAGGCTTTCGGCAAAGTAGATTATTTGTTTTCTCACAAACCTGCAGATGAAGAAAATGAAAATCCCGATATTTCTTACAAAACTGAATTAAAACCTGCCGCCTATGAATCCAATAAAATTGCAGAATATATAAATAGTATCGTAAATAATGAAAATCATTTAATATTCGACGATGAATTAAATGATTTCAGAAAGATAAATTTTGGTGATATTACTATTCTGTCAAGAAAGAAAAGTAATTTTGCAGAATTGCAGTCAGCCTTTCTGAGCGAGAAAATACCGGTAATTATTAATAGCGGCACGGGATTTTACGCTACTCAGGAAATAATGGATTTTACCTCATTTATTCAGTTTCTTTATGATAATTCCGATGATATAGCTCTTGCTTCTATCTTAAAAGCTGAATTTTTCGCTGTGGATGATACTGAACTTTTCAAAATTGCTGCTATAGAAAGAAACAATACTTTCTGGAATAAATTTTGTACATATATAAGAACCGGAGACCCCTCAAAATCTTCAGTCAGAGCATATGAAATACTGAATAATATTATACCTGCATCTAAGAGAATATCCATATCAGGCATAATTGATTTGATTACTGAAAATACCGGTTGGTACGCAATAGTAAAAGGTCAGGCAAATGAGATGCAAAAGATTGCCAACGTAAAGAAACTGCGTTCTTTCGCTATATCCTTTCAGAATAGAGGATTTAAGAGTTTGCATGATTTTGCAGGCGAACTGACACTTCTTGCTGATAATTCCAAAGAAGGCGAAGCCGGATACATAAAAGAAGCAAATGCAGTGAACGTAATGACGATACATATGTCCAAAGGGTTAGAGTTTCCGGTAGTAATTATTTATGGTCTTAACTCAGCTTCCGGAAGTAATGCACTGACTTTTGATGTAGATAAAGATAATGGAATCTTTTTCAAATATACAGTAAAAAATGATAACCAACATTCCATTATTTCAAAATACATAGAAGAAAAATTAAAAGCGGCTGATGCAGCAGAAGAAAAAAGAGTATTATATGTAGCTATGACACGAGCAAAATACAGGCTTTGCCTAAGTGTATTTCTTAATTTCAAGCAAGATAATAAATTAGGAAGCCCCAAGGGGTTATTCAGGCTGTTTGCAGAATCGTTTGATGAGCTTATCTCTATGGAGTCTGATAGTATAGATAGTTTTCAACAGATGCTTAATATGAATATTAATTGTCTCAATAGCGGTCTATCATTTGAAAATTGTATATACGATGTATCTTCTTTCAAACCGGAAATAAATAATACTCATAGCATTGAGAAGCAAGAAGAACCTCAAAAAGAACCGTATTTTTTGATAGACAATGTAAGACGTAATCATTCAAAAGAAATGTTTTCACCTACGAAACTTCAGGTATGGCAAAATGAAAAAGAAAATCCTGATGAAATGCCATTTACAAAAAAATATCTGCTCGGACTTAAAGAAGATGAAAAGTATTATATTGATTCAGAAGCAAAGAATGAAATACACGGTCCTGTGCCGGGTACTATAATCCACGAGGTACTTGAATCTATGGCTGAATGGACTAATGAAAACTGCAACATTGACTACAGTGAACTTGTAAGTACCATCAAATATGAAATGTCTGAATTGCAGGTGGAAAGCCTCAACCTCTATAACAGGATTTACGCTGATATTACTTCTGTGATGAATACTGATTTCATCAAAAAGAACCTGAAAGAAATTCTTAATTCAAAATTTGAATACAGTTTAAATCTTGCAGTTGGCAATGATATTATTTTTGGGGTTATTGATTTACTCTTTATTGATAAAAATGGGAACTATGAAATATGGGACTGGAAGACTAATTTTTCGGGTAGAGATAATAACAAAGAAATATTTTATGAAAAATTAAGAAATAAATATGAGCTTCAAATGAAGATTTACTCTTATTTTATTTATAAGCTTCTTCCTAATCAAGAAAAATATCCGGCAAAACTTCTGCTTACAATGGAAGCCGTTAATCACTTCAATACGGATGAGTGGATAATAAAATATGAATGGAATCAGAAAGAACTGGAAGAGTTTGGAGAATATTTGAAAAAAAACATAGAAGAAATTAAAGAAAATCATTTATATTCACGATATTTAAAAAGTGAAATTTAATAAATTGAGGTAATTATGGAAAATGAAGATTTACAGAGAACTATTGAAAAAGGCGAAAAATTCGAATCCGATATTTTGCAACTTGTTACTTTTAACGTAGGTAATGAAGAGTTTGCAGTGAATATTCTTAATGTGCAGGAAATCAACCGAATGACAGACCTTACCCGCGTGCCAAATGCATCCGATTACATAAAGGGAGTAATTAATCTGAGGGGTAAAGTAATACCAATTATTGATTTGAGAAAGCGTATTGGTTTGGAAGCAAAAGTATCAGACAGCTCTACGAGAATAATTGTAATTGAAATTAATGAAAAAGTTGTCGGTTTTATTGTAGATAAAGTAAATGAAGTAATGAGGATAAGTCAGGACCATATGGAACCGCCACCAAACGTAGTAAGTGGCATAGATAAAGATTTTATTACTTATATTGCAAAGCTCGAAGACAGATTATTAATACTTCTCGATCTCGAAAAAATTATAAAGAAGTAATATATTAGCAATATTTGCCTAATAAACTATAGTGGAGAACAGTTTGCCTCTGCTGTTTTCCCTCTTTTTACTATTTTTTTCAAAAGGCAGGCAGGGAGTATTCCGTTGAAAATACTGCGGAGTGTACGGTTATGGATAAATAATGTTGCTTTAATTAATTTCAGAGTAAAAAAAATAAATAAAATTGGAACTAAAATAGCTTTCAAATTTTCTGTAAAAATATGTTGTTAATTTTTTTTGGGAGTTAGTTATGAAAAAGATTATACTTTTTATTTCATTTTTTATTCTCTTTGCAGGATTTAATCAGCTTTCCGCTGTTCACTGGAGTAAAGCGAAATATTTATCAGATAGTTATTTTGATAAATTCTATTTTGTAAATGATTCTATAGTAGCTTACAATTATGGCAATTATTCGAGTTCTAAATTAGAATTTTACAATTTGCGAAATGGATTATTAATAGGAAAAATAAACACCAGTTCCAATAGGGCTAAAGATGTAAAATTTTTAACAAAGAAAAATAAAATTGCAGTTGTATTTGAATCCAAAGCAATGAATTTATATTCCCCTTTTGATTTATCAAAATCTTCTGAAACATATTCAGATGTTTACTATACTGAACAAATACAATATGAGTTTAATGATGATGTTTCAGTAAGGTATATTTATAATCCCAATTTTGTTTCGTTAAGAACTATTGATATGAGTAACGGAGAAGAAATATTTTCAGGATATATCAACACAAATCCTGGGCTGATCAGATATTCCTATTTATCAGAGTCAAATGATGAATTTAAGATTTATACCATTTTAGATACCAATATTATAATTTATAGTGCAGAAGATGCTTCTCTGATAGATTCATATGATTACACTGTTTCTACTGATTTAGAACCAAAATTTTGCAAAAAAGAAAACAGGCTGGTATATATTGATGGTAATAAGTCGCTTACAGGGCTAAATCTTGAATCCGGAAATCAGTCTTATGATATTTCTATTGATGAAAAAGAAATTGATACATTCGGTGAAACAGAAGATGGAAAATATGTATGGGTTGTTTATTATGAAAATTATACATTAAACTATGAAATTTATGAAACTAAAACTCAGGAATTACATAAGAAAGGAATTTTATCAAACATAAATTATTATGCTTCTGATGAATCGGATTTTGTAAAGATTACAAACGATTTGATGAGTTTTACATACATAGGAGCTGTATCTACAGGTTATGGCGGAATGCCAACGATTAAAAATATATTTTATATAATTGATTTTGAAGATGGTGGTCTTAAAGGGGCTATACCGGAGGGTGCTACAGGTTCTTCAACTGAATTCATATTTAATAATGACGGCAGTAAAATGATAGCATACGGTCATCCATTCAATTATAATGAGGAAAATACAATTAATACTAATGTGGTTTGGGATGTGAAGAATGAAAAATTATTACACAGATTTTCTTCTGATTACTCACCGGATTATTTTTCCGCAAACGATGAACAGGTATATTTTTTTAAAAACAAATTTATTTACATTTATGATTTTGATGAAAGCAGTTTCGTTGATACAATAGAAAAATCATTTAAAACTGAAGGTTTGCACCCATTAAAATACGATGAAAGATTAATTCAAATTGATGGAAAATATATCAAATGGTATGACATTGAAACAAATAAATTTACTGACAGCCTGCAGTTAATTTCCGATAATGATGTTTCTGTTACAGATTTTCATTTTAATGAAGAAAGCAGTGAAATATTAGTACTTACTTCAAATTATAATTTTTACAGATACAATTACGTTACTAAACAATTAATTGACACAGTATATTTAAATGAGGCTGAGACGCTTGAGCATCAAATGATTGAAATATCTCCTGAAGGAACTCACCTTTTGGCTTATACTCTTGAAGATAAGGACCCTGAATTTCATTACACTTTTTATTCATGGAATGTGAAAAATAATTCAATTGAATTTCA
Organism: uncultured Hyphomicrobiales bacterium; assembly: GCA_964542835.1. Taxonomy (GTDB): domain Bacteria; phylum Bacteroidota; class Ignavibacteria; order Kapaibacteriales; family UBA2268; genus CAZIXJ01. The sequence continues at coordinate 115 of CAZIXJ010000119.1, read as the reverse complement.
AAATTCAATTGAAAGAACTTATTTCAATAATTATGGCAATCCGGGCTGGTATTTGAACAGTGCAAAGACAATTTATTATTATATATATTCAGATCCTGTTAATGATAGTAGATTT
>CAZIXJ010000118.1:706-7684 GCA_964542835.1 uncultured Hyphomicrobiales bacterium | reverse complement strand
TGATCTCTCATAACATAGAAAGAATGAGGGCTATAATAGAATGAAACAGCCCTGCCGCCGGCGGGGGAAAGTGCGGAAATTGACAATTTTCCAAAGCGAAAAGATGTATTTCTTATGTGCAAGAATAAATTGAATATATGAACTAAACCTTTGCACTTTTTGTTATTAAAATTGCGATAATTGTTTGCTTTTATTAAATTATGTATTTTTAAGGATAATCTACATAAAAAGAACATCTTTATAATTCAAAACAGTTTATCCGGATTTAAAAATAAAATCAATGAAAAAATATTTGAATTTATCTGAATAAATTGAAACAAAATTCGGTATTTTGGGTTTATATTTATGAAATTATATTGAAATTTGTTATATTAGAAATTAATTTGGAATAAAAATAATTATTACAGGATAAAATAATGAAAAAAATAATACTATTATTTTTGTTAAGTGGTGTATTTGCACTATTAAAATCTCAGGAAATCTCATATATTATACCGGATATCGGTGCTCCCGGAATGAATACTTATATGGAAATTATCGGTCCTCACGATGAGACGGGCAATTTCGGAGCTGATGCTATGTATATAAACGGGGAAGATGTTGATAGTAACTCTACTGATGAAGTAGAGTTCGGCTTTGTAAATCCCGATGATGAAGACAAAATTGTTTTTGGTCCTGCAATAGTAAGCTGGGACGGAAGAATGATTTCCACTCAGGTATTTGTAAATCCATATCTCGAACCAAACTCAAGCGACTGGGAAAATCTTGATGATGAATTTAAAGTAGAGTTTTACGTTTCAGTAAATGGAACTACTCCAATAGATTATCAGACATTTTATATTTTGCAGCCTACTCAGCTCGGCGATATCAGCGGATCAGGAGAAACTGTATTCGGCGAGGGCAATCTCGGAAAACGTTCGCCTTCAGGTGCAATAATTGTTGATTCTCTAATACTTGCAGATGATACGAAATATACAGTTTCCGTAAACGACCCCGACCCTTCGAGAGCCGGCAATCAGGCATATCTTCCTTTTATTCTTCTCTCCAAAGGTGCAATAAGAGGTGGTACGAATACTGAACTCTCTCTCTCTGCAGATGATTATGGTAATGACCGAGACGCTGCACCCGGTGGCGGTGGCGGCGGTGGACGATTCTGTGATGAAGTGTCCGGCAATAACGGCTCTGACGGCGGAAACGGATTTACCGGTGGCGGCGAAGGCGGCTGGAACAGGTACCTTGAAAGCGGTAACATTGGTGGTTGGAAAGACCCCGGAACAGGAACCGGAGATGATGACGGCAACAGTATGAATGGAGTATCCGGTGGTAATACTCCTGTAGGTTCTGCAGCAGAATCATCAGGTGGAGGTACAGGACATCCTTTTGGTACTCCCGGCGAAGGTGCCTTATCCAACGGAGATGAAGGAAGAGCAGGAGGTTATGGTGCAGGCAGCGGAAGACAGAGAGACTGGGCAGGCGGTGGTGCAGGCTATGGTACTGACGGAGATGATATTGGACTGGATAATCACGGAAAAGCACACGGAAACGTAATGGCTGTACCGATAGCAGGAGGTTCCGGCGGTGCTTCAGGTAATCCCGAAGCAGGATTAGTACCTTCTACTTATTGCTCCGGTTCAGGTGGTGGTGGAGGCGGTGCTCTTCAGATATATGCCCCTGAAATAGAGAATATTGATTTAACTGCCATAGGCGGTCTTGGTGGCGATGGTCATGAAGGAAGCAATGGTGGTTCCGGCTCAGGAGGATATGTCGGTGTATTCGCAAAGACTTTTGCTAATGATGTAAATATTGATGTATCAGGCAACCAAAGAGGAGGTTCTGCGGGCAAAAACGGTAAAAGCGGTGAAGGAAGAGCAAGATATGATGTTTTTAATCCGGTAGATATTAATCTTGAAGAATCATTCAGCAGCCAATTTGTCGGTTTTATTTCTGATACTTCCTATTATGTAAAAAGAGACCATTTATTAAGAGGCAGAAAAGATTCTGATGAAACTTTGTTATTATATTTAAAATCACTCAATTCGGATTGGCAGAGAATTGGATTAGCTGGAAATAATGCTTTTCAATGGTTTCAGTTGCTGGATTTGCAGGATGAAGATTTGTATTTTTTCTTTGCTGTGCAGCAAGAGTCAACACCTAACGACGGACAATATGATGATGAACCTGCTTTTATGCTGTCTCAGGCAGCGGCAAATGTTTTGATTATCGAAAAAGACCCCGATATAAACGGCGATACATTGATTACTGCTGAAATAAAAAATTGTGAAGGAATTTCCGTTGAAGTACCGGTAAAAATTTGGAATGAAGGCGAAGGACCATTGAAGCTCAATATGAGTAATGCTCTCTTTCATCACGGAGACAGAGGCTTTACGCTGGTATCTCCTAATGATAATCAAACTCTTAACGGTACTCCTCTTGGCAGTACAGATTATGATACACTTGATATTACAGTAAGAGTGAGATATTTTCCGGGTACATATAATCAACCGGTATCAGGAGTATTAAGAGATACACTTGTAATATTGAGTAACGACCCCGATGAAAGTCCATGGAAAATTGCATTTGAAATAGATATAATAGAATATAACGTTACTTCACATTTGATACCTGATGACCCTCTGTTCCAAAATCCGATTGATTCGCTTTATCTTGGTAAAGTATGCAGAGGAGGCAGTGCCTCACGCGATTTTATTATTTTCAACAGCTCACCTTTTCAGGTTAGTATTAATCGCCCCTCATTAGTTAAAGATACTATTGGTTTCGATGCAATATTGAATTTTAGTATGCCGCTTGATTCTGATGATGGCTCATCTGCTACCGTCTTTTATGATGATATTAGCACTACTGAGGACGTATTATGGGATGTGATTTACATTACGCCTAATGATTGCCCCGGAAAAGTAATAGATTCTATCGTAGTATGGGCTGATATTGTGGATACGGAAATACAGGCTCTTGCTCCTACTACTTTTGATGATACAAGAGTAGGAAATACTTCATCTGAAAGTGTTGTCTTCGAAAATACCGGCACTGCTGATTTACTATTGGAATCTCTTGCTGATATTACTGTAAATCCTCCGTTTTACGTTACCGGAGCAACTCCAAATCCGCCAACTGTAATTAAGCCCGGAGAGCAGATTACCGTAGATGTGGATTTCACACCAACTGATACAATTAATAATCCGAAAATACAGTTTTTAAATATTCAGTTTGCTCAATCAGACAGTACCTGCCCTGATGATATTTCGCATGAAATGCAGGGGCTGGCAATTCAGTCTGATCTGGAAATCAATAAGATGGTGCTTGATTTTGGCACTATAAGGCATTGTCAGATTGCTCTCGATACAGTATCTTTGAATGTATCAGGAAATATAGAAATTAATATTCCTGAACGACCTGAAATATCAGGTGATGATGCTGATGCTTTTGTCATTGCCAATACTCCTAAAAATTATCCATTGCTTATTAATGACGGCGGTGCAAAATACTTTATAGAATATGTACCTGACAGTTATGGTACTCATAATGCTGAATTTATCATCAAAACCGACGACCCTGAAAATCCTGAAATAACTATCAGATTAACCGGTACTATTGAGCCATTTAATGTTACTGCATCTCAAAGTCCGTTTGATATTGGTGATGTACCTGTTGGTTTTGACGTGCCTTTTACATTTTCTATGGAAAATTACGGTTATTTCGAAGAATTTTTTGTAGAAATATTAAATCCTGCAGGAGCAGACTACACAGTTGATAATTCATCTGATAATACATTAATTCCATCAGGCGGTAATATTAATATTAACGGCACTTTAAATCTTACTCAAGCCGGCAATTACAATGAAACATTAACAGCAGCATTTGAATATCCTGCAGATGACGGAAGTATTTGCTATGATACTGTTTATATTAATATCCGTGCAAATGGTCTTACTGCAAGTATGGAAATTACTGATGAAATTGATTTGGGTATAGTTACTCCATGCTATACCGCTGCACTAGATGTAATAGAGTTCAGGCACAGCAGCTCTTCTAATGCTCCATATATTATACTGAATGAAGAACTTGTAAATGATGATGACGGTTTATTCTCAATTATTTCAAGCGGTTTGAACCTGCCTGACACTCTTGATACAGAAGCCAATGAATTTGCAGCACAGATTTATTTCTTACCTAATGGTGCAGATGACGGAGTATATACCTGCAATTATTATTCAGAATATTACATAAACGGTCAATTTAAAGACACGCTAATTTCAATAAGAGCCGAAGTAATATCTGCTGAATTTGAATTTGCTGATAATCCGCTTGATATGGGTTCTGTAATTCTCGGAACAGGACCTGCTCAGAATCAATTTACATTAACAAATACAGGAATTTGGGACATTAGAGTAAATGCTGTAAGTCCGATTGTTAATACCGGTATTTTTACAATCAATCCTGCTATTATTGGTACTCGTCTTGCTCCGGGTGATTCACGTACATTTGATGTTACTTTCGATCCCGCTCAAAATATTGAATACACCGAGCAGATTACTTTAGGAATTGAGTATTTTGATGAAAATAATACTGATACCTGCTCTACTACAGGTATAATGAATATAAGAGGCGAGGGTGGCGTAACTAAAAAAGTAGAACTAAGCATACCTGATTTATTCACCACTCCTGATGTTAGTGATTATCAAATACCGATATACGGAACGCTGATAAATGAAGGAGATCCCGAACCCCTTGAAGGTTTTAATATTGATACGATAGAAATATCTTACAACAGAACTCTTTTCTATCCTGTAGATGTAACGAGAGGTGAGATACTTGCTAATTTTGTAAATGATGATATCAGAATAATTCAGATAACTGTTCCTGACATATCAATTACAGATTCTACTGTAATTACTGAAATTGTTGGTTATACTATGCTTGGAAATTCCGTACGAACACCGCTTGATATATTATATGCTTCCCATTCTCAACCTGAACTGGTTAGTGAAATATTATACCTCGACGGCAGCGGAAGTCTTAATATTGAAATCTGTGAGGAAGGAGGAGACAGACTGCTTGACGTAATCACACCGGGAGAGCCTCTTTCAGTAAGCCCTAATCCTGCATCGGATAATATTTCTATTAATATGAATCTTTTCGAAACAGGCAATCACAAACTTGAAATTTCAGATATAAATGGTAAGACTAAAGTGATTGACGAATGGTACCAGCATAATTCGGGTATGATTGAATTAAATTATACTACTTCCGAATTATCTTCGGGTATGTATTATCTGATATTAAAATCTCCAAACAGAAGTTATAGTTTACCTGTATTTATCTTAAAATAAAAATAAGGAATTAAAAAGATGAAATTTTTGAAAATATTTATGATACTGATTGTTTTTTCTGCTGTTACATATTCTAATGCACAGGAAAAAGATGAGCCGTTATTTTATTATGGGATTTATGCAGGATATAATCACAATATACATAAACCGGATTTCAAATATATCGGCGATTGTGTAAACTGCGGATATTTCGACGAAAACGGTTCCGGCAGCGGAGTATCCATAGGCGGCTTATTTGAATATCCTTTTTCAGAAAGATTTTCCGCTTATTTCAGAGGCGGATATTCAGTTCTGAACGGTTATTTCAGCGTTTCTGAAAATATCGGAAATACAGAAGTAAGAGATATTAATAATAATACAACCAATGTAGTGCCGGCTGTTTCCGAATACTCTGTGGATTCTAAGATTTCCGCTTTTGTAGTAGAACCGGGAATAACATATACAATTTTAAAAGACTGGAAAGTTTCCGCCGGGTTGAATTTTAGTTTTTTGATGAATAATACTATGACTCAGCAGGAAGAATTAATATCTCCTGATAATGTAGTTTTTCTGGGTACAGGACAATTAACAAGAAATGTATATGACGATATTGAAATACCCGAAAGCAAATCAATGCAGATATTTCTTCCAATCGGTACGAGTTATGAATTCCCGATTGGAGAGCATTCAAGAATAGCACCTGAAATTAAATACTATATACCAACTTCTCAGGTTGCAGAAGTGGACTGGAATATCTCGACTTTGCAAATTGGAGCTTATGCGAAATTTGCTTTTGTTCCGTCTAAAGAAAAACCGGTAATCGAAAAAGAAGTATTTGAAAGAGATACTGCAGTAATTGCAAGAATTGGTATTAAAGAGCCTGAGATTAGAAAATTAAGCTCGAAAACTACTTCTGCTACTGAAGAATTTGAAGACAGAATAGTAACAACAAATACTACTACAGAAAAATATGAAAAGCTGATACCGAAAGAAAGCAGACTAGATCCGGGACTGATAGTAAGAGGAATCTCAGAAGATGGCACAATACAGGATAATCCGCAGATATTGATAGAAGAATTTGAAACTACAGAGAGTTTTCCTTTGCTGCCATACGTATTCTTTGATGAAAACAGTGCAGAACTTGATAATACGAGTATGAATCTGCTTACTAAAGATGAAACCGATACTTTCAACCCGGAAGATTTATCAAAAAACACAATGGATATTTATAAAAATATGCTGAATATTATTGGTTACAGACTTAAAAATAATGAAAGAAGCAGAATTACAATAACAGGTACAAATTCTAATCAGGGAGCTGAAGAAAATAATATTGAGCTATCACAATCAAGAGCTGATGCCGTTAAAGATTATTTCAATAATGTCTGGGAAATTTCGGAATTCAGAATAAATTCTGAAAGCAGAAACTTACCGAAGAACTATGCAAATGTGAAAAAAGAAGAAGGAATCGAAGAAAACCGCAGGGCAGAAATATATTCTTCTGATTTTAATATCACAGCACCACTGGAATTGAAAGAAATTGATAAAGTTGCAAATCCGCCTGAAATTGAAATTATTCCAACCGTAGTTAATGATTCACCAGTTAAAAACTGGAATATCACGGCAATACAGGATAATGAAACCATCAGGG
>CAZIXJ010000118.1:0-696 GCA_964542835.1 uncultured Hyphomicrobiales bacterium | reverse complement strand
AAAGAACTTGATAATATTATCTGGAATATTGAAGAAAAGCCCGTACCTCTCACAGAAACTCCAATAGATATTAGCTTTGAAGTAACTGATGAGCTTGGACAGACTGAAGATATTACCAAAAATATGAATATCCGGCAGCTTACAATAAGAAAGAAAAGATTTGAGCTGAAAGACGACAAACGCATTGAAAGGTTTGCACTTATTCTTTTCGACTATGACAAAGCTAATATCAAAACAGAGCAGATGAAAACTCTTAATGATATAAAAAGCAGAATACAGGATAATTCTACGGTAATCATTTCGGGATTTGCCGATGAAACGGGCGACCCCGAATATAACAGAAATCTTGCTGCCAGAAGAACTTCAGAAGTGCAGAGCATACTTCAGGTGCCGAATGACAGGCTGATAATTAATAATATCGGCAGCGACAGACTACTATATGAAAACAATTCACCTGAAGGCAGAAGTTATTGCCGAACGGTAACTATTGAAATAGAAACTCCGGTAGAGTAGTTTCATTATTATATTTAGATTATCCTTAAAAATACATAATTTGAATAAAAGCAAACAATTAGAGCAATTATTAAAACTATAAGTGCAAAGGTTTAAAAAATATTCTCAAATAAATCCTGCCTTTAATAAATCGAGTAGGAGGCGGGATTTCCCCGCCGTCCTCTCACACCACCGTGCGTACGG
>CAZIXJ010000117.1:0-7690 GCA_964542835.1 uncultured Hyphomicrobiales bacterium | reverse complement strand
GCCGCCTGAATCGCGTCGAGACGAAAATTGCCGCCGATCAGGGCGTGATAATATTTCGGGGCGGAGCCATGATTGCGCAGTTTGACCAATTTATTATAAAGCGTTTCATCATTGGTCACAACCATGCCGCCATCACCAATACCGCCAAGGTTCTTGCTGGGAAAAAATGAGAAGCATCCCATTGTCCCGATTGAGCCGGCTTTCTGAAGTCCTTTTTCCGACGGATAAGTGGCCCCAATCGCCTGGGCGCCATCTTCGATCACCGGAATATCATATTGATCAGCAATCGCCATAATGCCTTCCATATCAGCGCACTGGCCGTAGAGATGGACCGGAATAATGGCCTTGACCTGATCGATTTTATCAGGATTATTATCAAACCACTGCTTGAGTAATTTTGGATCGAGATTATAGGTTTTGGGGTCAATGTCCACAAATACCGGGGTCGCATTAAGTCGCGCGACTGTTCCGGCGGTGGCGAAAAAAGAATAGGGTGTCGTAATTACAAGATCACCCTGGTTAATATCCAGCGCCATCAGAGAAATCAACAAAGCGTCAGTTCCCGATGATACTCCAACTCCGTACTGACAGCCGGCATAATCTGCGACAGCCTGCTCCAGTTCTTTGACCTTGGGTCCCATGATATAGCGGGTGGATTCTACAACTTCTTCGATGGCATCATACATTTCGCCCCGGATGGTTTCCAGTTGCGCTTTTAAATCCAAAAGTGGTACCTGCATTAAAATCCCTTTCATTTATTAAGCCGTAATCTAATAAACTTTTAGAAGAATTTAAATCCAATTTTTATTATGAAGAACCCTATAAAAATGTAAAACGATCATCCCTGATCGTTTATAATCAATTTTCGGAGGTACCCGTGAGAGTATATTCCGCGAAGGTAATTATATGTAATGTTTAAGTTGTCGTTATTCAGGAGGATTTCCTGTTGCTGTATTGGTTTCATAATAGCATTTTAAGCAATTCTCTTTATATTCACACATTTTTATACAACTAATTATTTGATTGTTATGGTAACCTCCTTAATCTTCGACAGCACATTATTTTCATTTATAACTTGAAACTCATAAGTATGCTGACCAATAAAGGGTTCAGAAACATAATCTTTTTTTGCTTGAAATGTAAAAGTCATGCCATTTTGGAGCAATCCAGGAAAACTTATACATTCCAATTTTTTATTATTAGGATCAGATGCTGACACTCTAATTGTTGCTGTTTCCCCATCATTCAACTCTGATTTTGAAACGGTTATTTTTTTTATTTTGGGAAGTGAAATAGAACTCTTCTGCTTGATATAATCTGCATCATTAACAATATCTTCATCAATTGACCTGACTAGTTCTCGTAATTGTAAATTACCAAGAGAATGAGAAAGAACTAAGCAACATATATTATTCCTAAGAAATAAATAAGACGTAGTATCAGATCCTAAAGTCATAATCCAGCACCTATCACCAATCCCCAATATATTATTAGAATCTTCCTGCGGAATGCCTGCACTCCAACCAATATAATCCAAAGCAAACTTAATCGCATCATCCTTAGAAGGATGGATTCCAATTCTGAATTCTACGTATTTATCGGTTGTAGTCGAATCTTGAAATCGATAATCTCTTCCCATATACATTCTTACATTTTTATCAAATAATTTGAAGTTTGGTAAAAGTTTTTCTTTCATTCCTTCTACATCATATTTAGTGATATATTTTTTATTCCCATCATTGGATTTGAGGATGTTCTCACAAGAAATGCATAAAAATACAAAAATAAGTAGTCCAAATACATAAAACTTCATTGATAACTCCTTATAAAGAAACTTGGTCTCTTGATGCTGGCTAAAAATCACTCAACCTCAATTTCAAAAAAGTCAACTTCAGCAGGTTTTCCTACCCAATATCTTCCATCAGTCAATATCCTGTCATTCTTTTGAATAAAAAAATCACTATCAAAAGACATTTTACAGTAATAATGTCCCGATGGAATATCTTGATATTTCGCAGTAATTGTTCGTGTTATTGATTTTCCACTATTGACCTTTGTAAACCAGGCTGGATTCCAATTTTCTAAATATTGAGAGTCAATTCCGGATGATCCTATTGGCCTTAGTGAGTGATTATTTTCATCAATTAAAATCAATCCCATTAAACAATATAATATAGTACTATCTATTCTGTCAGGATCCATTACATAAAGATTATCGTCGTCATTATTGGTGACAGTAAACGTATATTCTACAGTTGCAGTATCTGAATTTTCTGATAGAGTGACATTATTTATTAGAACTTCCAGACCGGCATGATAGATACCATCTTCTTTTAAGGCGTTTTTCAAATTAGAATCATTTCGCGCTTCAGTCTTTGAATGCTTAGAATCATTCAAAAATAGTGTAGAGTTGCCAAGAATAAATATATCATCATAATCATAATATGACGCATCGGAAATATATACTTCATGTTTCATACTTGCACAAGTGCTAACATGCATATATCCAAAATAACAAGGCTTGTCAAAAGCACATACAACAAAGGGTTTAAAATGCCAATTCCTGATACTATTCTGATCACTTAAATCCGGCCAAAAGTCATTGAAATCAGTCTTCAAGTAAATATAATGTGTAGAGAAATCATAAAATTCAATATCATCAGATGAGAGCCAGGGTTTTGATAACAGTTTCACATCCGAAAGGTCGAGATCATGTAGTTCATCAATTGTAATTGAGGTGTCCTTGAGAAAATGAATTGAAAAATTATCTTTTGTATCACTTTTACTGGGATTTTTTGTACAATTTGACAGTATTAGTGTTATCATTAATAAAATATAAAATTGCTTCATAAAATATCCTTTCATAAAAATTAATTATCAATTGATAATTTTTTATATACTGAATAAACTAATTCTTTATTAATTCCTTCAGGATCATAATAATATATATGATAAGCAATATTTTTTTTATAGGCTACTACTGTAATATTATTATCAAATCCAAAATAATTCCATTCCTTTAATATTTGTTTAAGCGAATCAAGATTATCCAACTGAAATATGCGCTCAATTTGCCAAGTATTTTTACTCATATTTTCACTTGCTTGGATAGCAAGTGAATTTGAATTTAACTTACAAATATCAATCCCCATGACTGCGTCAGTATTATTGGTCCATTCTTTTCTTCTTCCCATTACAAAATTTGTTGAATCAATAATCCATTTAGAGTCCCAACTATTGAATAATGTAAAATTTTCCATTATCTGTAAGCTCTCTAAATTCCTAGTTATATACTGATATTCATTATTACTTATTTGATTTTTTTTGGTATAAGTCTCGTATGCAGAAATATTTCGTGATAGAATATTATTAATTTTTTTTTGCATAATATTGTAAATACTTACCATAATTTGTTGGTCTTTCTCATTGAATCTTAAAGGACTGTAAATTCTAATACCGATGTTTTCTCTGACAAAATAAAATGCACTAGGTTCATAAACTCCAATCCAAGATCCATCCAATTTTATTGATCCATCTACAGAGCCCCATATATATGGCCAACTATTGCCTCTTAGCGCAGAATAAGCAATACTTTGAAATGCTTTAGCACATGTATTGAATTGGCAATAAGTAATGCCTACAATTTGATTGGAATCCTCTTCAGTTTTATGCCACTCTTGTTCAATGACTTCATGTAGTTTATAATTTTCTTCAATAACAATATGATTTGTATATTCAGAAATCAATTCAAAACCGACCATTTCATCATCTGTAAGAATAAGCATATCATAGTCTATCATGTTAGGGCCAATAGTGGATTTATTTTTATTACAGCATATTAATAAAAAAATTAATATAAAAAATATCATTTTTTCTATATCAACTATTTTTGTCTGTGTTTTCTGATTAAATTTTATTTTCACAATTCAACCTAATTTTTAATTAATAGTTATATTATAAATAATACAAACTCAGTATCAAAGATCAATTTGTAACACAATTAATATGGAAACCTATAATCCTTTTTACTGAGTTTATATAAAGGAATTCATTAAAATGTTACTTTATTTATATATCGAGTTGTTTTATTAATTTATAAAAACTATCAAAATTAATTTTATCTGGATGATATTGGTATATATGAACTACAAAAGAATCATGATACGTAATAACAGAGAGATTATGCTTCTTTGTGTCATGCATAGAAATGTCCTTTTTCCACTTTTCATTCATGGTGATTTTATCGGACATATTTTTCAGATCAAAAAAGTAACTTGAAGTATTCTGCAATCGAACAACTGTTGCTTTTTCAGCATTAATCCCTGTTTTGAATTGACATATATCAATTCCAATAATTGAACCAGAATTATTTACCCATTCATTTTTAAGTCCAATACGAAAAGTATTATCATCAACCATCCATGTAGAATTCGATATTCTTGAATGTGTATATTCCTCCATTACGTCCAGTTTAAAAATGTCATTTACTATTCTGTTGTAATCATTGTTAGAGACTTGGTTTTGTTTTTCAGTTTGTATGAAATATTGAATTTCTGGCGATAGGTTTTCACTAATTTTTTTTAATACTCTTTTTGCAAACACTTCCATAATTTCATATTCATCTTTAGCTGAACATGGCACTCCAATTTGCACACCAACATTTGCTTTTACTAATATTAATGCATTCCTATTGTCATTAACCCATAAATCGTCACCTAATACTCCAATTTTTACCGGTCCCCAAAAATAATGATTTGAATAACTTTGCGAATTATATGCAGTCCCTTCTATTGCTGCAGGAATTGTGTTAAACACAGAAATATCTATAGTAATTTCTTTTGTATTATCAATATTAGAAATCCAGGTTTGCCTTAAGCTTTTCTGAAGCTTATTATTATGTCCGACAATCCAGTCATTTCTAAATTGACTTTTTAACTGAAAATTATCTAGTTCAGTTAATAAAAATTTAGAAATACTTTCATCATAATGAAATTGAGCCTTTAAAGAACTGAGTATTAATATCAAACAAAACCAATATTTTAAATATTTTTTTAAATTATTTTTAATCATAATAAATCTCCAAGATAATATAATTAATCTACAGTAGTATAGCTAAATGATGGTTTTGGAACCCAAACACTCCAAGATGGTGTAGGATCAAATATATCATCTTTATAATTGCCATTTATATTTTCACTTTTTGGAATTCTCACGGGATTTTCAAGACGTAAACAAGCATCATAAACAGCCGAATAATAAGCAACTTGATGAAAATTCCATGAACCTGTTTGCCATGTAGGACTTCCTACTGGATCAATACTTTTAAATTGAAAATCTTCTATTCCACTCTCCGTATCACCAATTAATCTTACTTGAGTCCCAGTTCCACCTATTGCTTTCGTAAATACATGAACGGTTGCTGACATATCTCTACAATCAGCATATGAAGAGCCTAATAATGAAGTTAAGTGAAACGTAGTTCCTGGTGCATGTGTTAAATTACCATTATAGTTCTTTCCAAAAGTATTATAAGCACCTTCAGTAATATTTCCAACTACTGATGATTCTGAATTTGTCCCACTCGCCCATACACATGCAAAATCTAAAACATTCGTCCAAGGTTCGCTCATTGGTGATTGTGGAGTTCCGAGTAAAGTATAATAGGTATGCATTCCAGAAGTCCCGATTTCTATAGGGCTTGTCAGGTAATATGGAGGGCCATAGACGGAACCATTATTTACCCCCATAATATCCCAGGAGAAATGAAACGTTCGTTTGCCTACTGTACTTGGTACTGCACCATCTATATCAAAATATCGGTATCCTTTTAATTTTGTAGAATCTTGTGGGTCTTGAGATAGAGATAGCCAAGCATAATCAACATCACCAATTCCATTCCCACTGGATACTGAAGCCCCAATTTGTAAATTATATAGATTGGGTTGCCAATTAGTTATAAAGCAAGCTTCAATTCGCCTGTTTGTCTGACTTTTTATATAGGCTGCAGGTTCATTCTCGTCAATACCATAGTAAGCAACATATTCAGGTTTATCAATATCAGTTGCATAGTTTTTACGTATATTTTGTGAACCACCTGTTGTACCATGGTCAAACTTAATTCCAACTAAATCAACATCAAGTGGGTAAGCCCATGGAAAAACTATTGATGTCATATTCAATAATAAAAGCAAACAAATAAATATTTTTTTATTCATTGTAATAATTCCTTTCTAAAATACCATTTTATAATCGGGATTGTCAAAAAATTCTATATATGGATGTTTTCTAATTTTTGAATAAGGATGGTCATCCAATATTTTTCGAAAGACTGATTTTGCTTTCGACTGGTTTTTGAGGTAGACCATATAGATACGGCCAATTTGAAACTGCATTATTGCATTATGTTCTTTATCAGGGCAGTTTTTTTCACTGAGTTTTTGTTCAAGCCTTTTTATTGCCTGAGCATAATTACCCTCTTTGGTATCAATCCAGGATAATCCATATTCTGCATAGGCTGTAGCTTTATGATCCTCTGGGAATGACTCAATAATTGACACAAAATATTTCCTAGCTTCCTTAAAATCCTGCAACCATGTATAGCATAGTCCAATATTGTATAACGCTTCTGATTCTTTTCCTGAATTTTTTTCACCAGATATTACCTTTTTGTATTCTTCAATCGCATCCCGGAATTTATAATTTACTCGTAAATCTTCAGCTGTTTCAAAAATTTTCATTTTTTCGGTAGCAGAATATGTCCCAATCACTATTTCAATTTCTTGAACATTTTGCGAGAATAATGCAAAAGGAGAAAATGTACATACCAATAAAACCATTATGAATATATATTTTTTTATCATTACTTATTACCTCCCTAATATTATTTTAGGTATAACATTTTTTTAGTGGATATAAAATTACCTGAATTCAATCTATAAAAATATATTCCACTGGGGACATCAATACCTTGTACATTTTTACCATCCCAAACAACGGTATAGACTCCGGCTGTTTGCGTCTTATTTACCAGACTTTTAATTAGATTTCCCTTTTGATCAAAAATTATAAGTTTAGTATTATTCGGCTTTTTTAATTCATATTTTAATTTTGTCGCTGAATTAAAGGGATTAGGATAGTTTGAATAAAGTAAAAAGTTTTCGGGAATAGATTTTTCTAATATCCCTTTAAGTAATAATTTCCAACTGTTATTTGAGTTATCTTTGATTTCACAAGGTATTTCATATATGCCATTTGTCACATTTTCATGAACGTTTATATTAAGGTCAATCGAACAGGTACTATTTGATTTTGAATCAATTATAGAAGTTCTTGTTTCATTTTTAATTAATATTCCTTCAGGAAGATTTAAATCATCAACCGAAATTTGAATATTTTTATAGTCTAGTTCTGATTTGTTTACAATTTTAACTGAAATGTTATTGCTACCATGATCTAAAAAAATATTCCTAGATATGTTTGCAAAAATAGAACTAGTCAGAATGAACACTACAATAATAATATTAATAAAGTATTTCATTGTGTTACTCCTATTTTTAAGAGTTTTTAAGTTTACATTATTATGCATTGTATTTCTTTTTGCATCTTCATGTCAGAACTATTATACTTGACAGGATCTCTTTTGTTTTTACAGAAGATTTTCTAACCCTACATGAAAGTACCATTTTCATGT
>CAZIXJ010000116.1:2179-7706 GCA_964542835.1 uncultured Hyphomicrobiales bacterium | reverse complement strand
CACAATCTCGGAGTTTACCGATAAAATCGGCACAGGTAGGAATCAGATATTTTCTATTGAATGTTTGAATGCAACTCGGTATGACAAGTAGAATAGCGGATATGTCTTAACTACTAATCATTCTATGATAAATAAAAAAATATTACAACTTTTAATGAGACTTTCCTGACTCTTGAATAGCTTCGCTTTTTCAAAATTACGACTTTTTTACACAGCCTCTGAAGAAAGTGCCATCAATTTACTTTTTTGTTATGGGTATAAAAAATAAAAAGGGGACGAAAAACCGCCCCCTTATAATATTTGAGATTAAAATGAAAAAGATTAATTTATATTGTCGTTAGCATCTCTTTCACGTTTTGAGATTGGCATTCTCTTCCATGTATCAGCATCGAGATGCCACCTGTCAAATCTTAACTGATCCATAAGCCTCATACCGGTAAATGCAAGCTCTTTATCTCTTTCTACATATATAAGGTCGAGATAATCACCGCCATACATTTCAGTTACATCATCAGCAGTAAGTGCAGAAATACCGTGAGAAGCTCTTACTTCATTAATAATTCCGAGTCCTTCTGCATCACTTCCGCCCCTTATGGCAAGCTCAGCATTCATAAGAGCATTTTCCTGCCATGTAAGGAAAGCGATATCTGCACCAAGTTCGACATATTTTTGCTGCTGAATATATTTTCTTTTTGTAGTTTCACCGCCTGCGTATTCTACTCCACCGATTACGATATCTTCTTCAGGAGTAAAATCATTAACACCCTCTATAAGATAAAGAGGCAATCTGGCGGCTTCTTCAGGGTTTTCAGCTACATATGTGCCAAATCTGTCTGCGGCATGGAACTGAGTGCGGCCGGGACCTGCCCAGTAATACCATTGATTTGGTTCTACGGTATTATATTCGCATAGTAGTGGTGCATCTCCGGCAACAAGACCAAGTGCTGCTTCAGTCTGAGCATTGGTATAATCGCCCTGATAGAGATATATTCTTGCTTTTAGCTGATGTGCATACTTAATTTCAAGGTCAGTAGATGCGTGAGCGATTGCATCATCAAGCATAGCTAAAGCTTCACTCAGTAACTGGTCTTTTGGTATGAACTCACTTACATCAATAGTACCGCCACCGCCGTCATTTGGCTCGAGAGACCAAAACAGACCAAGAGTATATCTTGATACCGCACCATAGAAATATCCCGTATATAATGCCATATCTTTAAGATATTCATTTTCAGCATTAAATTCAATATCGTTTTCTACTCTTTCTACGAGAAGATCAGCATGCTTTCTGAATCTTCCAAGCTCAAGATAAATTGCTTCAGTAGAGTTGTTGTCAGGAATTAACGGATTCACTCCTTCTCCCGGAGGATCTGCTAAATCCAGTGCTTCATAAGTAGGGAAAGTAGCCTGCTCAATATCTCTTGTAAATTCAAATGCATCTGCCATAGCATCAGTAAAGAGAGTATGCTCGTCCCAGGTAATTACCCAGGCGGTTTTTACACCGGTTATCAGAAATGGTATGTCATCCGGCGTATTCAGAACTTCATCTGCAACATCATTAATCGGCGACTTAATATTATTTACATAATCTTCACAGGCGCTCAGACCAAATATTAATGTAGCTGCCAGAATGGTTGCAACAATTATTTTGATATATTTTATCATATTAAAATCTCCTATATTAAATTATCAATTATTTTACAGACCTAAATCAAGTGTAAATGTAAACGTTCTCGGGTTTTGAAGCGTAAGGAAGTCAATCCCTCTTGTTACTGTAGTTCTTGAACCGTCAAAGTTTACTTCAGGATCAGCACCTGAATATGTAGTAAATAGAGCTACGTTACGAACTGAAGCAATTACTGCAATTTTTCTGATAAACGAATCTTTAATAAGCATATCAAGATATTCAGTAAGGTCAGCTCTGAAGCTCAATTCACGAAGTCTTAACCAGTCTGCATCTTCAATAAAGTTAGCTGCATAATTTGGATTTAACTGAGCATATGCATTTGCTGCAGCTATGTATTCATCGGTTCCCGGAGTTAGTTGTTCTATCTCTTCGTCTCCACCGAATAACTGAGCAGATAATGTATTAAATTCTACGTCATTACCAAATTGTACCTGGAATGAACGTGTGTTATTAGATACCTGATGACCCGTAGCAAATTCCCAAAGCATACCAACACGGAAATTTTTAAGGAATCTGAAACTTGTATTGAATGAACCGTTATAGATAGGAATCGGAGTACCTGCATAAGTGTTTTCTTCATCTACATCAAGCCCTATAAAGTTACCATCCTCATCAAATCTGGCGCCATTTACCTTTTGAACTATAAATGAATTACGTCTTTCGCCTTCATACCAGCCAATTTCACCAAAACCACCGAGTATAGGCTGTCCGTCAGGTCCGAGTTTGATAATTTCATTATCTGAGTAATTAAAAATCAAATTGAAATCAAGCTGATAATCTTTTGTAAAGATAGGTGTAGCATAAATCATTGACTCAAATCCCCAGCTTTTTACTTCACCGATATTGGTAGGTATCGTTGTTGCCGTAAGACCTGTGGAAGGAGCATTAGGAGCTCCGATAATGGATTTATTAGCCCATCCGTTATAATAAGTAAAGTCTATTCCGTATGCATTGTAGAATTCTATCTCAAATCCTACTTCAAACTCATGTATTCTTTCAGGTTCGATTTCAGGATTACCAATAGAATTAATCAAAGCTCCAACGCCAAATCCTGACTGACCGCCAGCCCAGCGAATAGGATATGCTGCGAGTGAACCCGGGAGCTGTCCGTTCTGTCCGTATCCTGCACGGAATTTGAGGAAGTTTACTGGACCGAGGTCAAATAATTGATCCATTCTTACGGCAGATGAAATTCTCGGGTAGAAAATACTCGGTGCATCTGCACCAATTACAGATGAATAGTCGTTTCTTGCACCTACTGTAAAGATATAAGTATCATCAATATTAATATCCTGATTGAAAAATATACCGGCTTCTCTGAAATCTCCTCTGCCGTCATCAGCAGATATAAAGTCGGAAGCGGCATTTAAATTGGTAATTCTTGTAGTGGAAAAACTCTGGATAGTCAAATCAGAAGTCTCAGTATAATTTGAGAACATCTGAGTACCGAGAGTACTTACAGCTTTTATTCTGTCTGTGATATCGTATTCATAAGCTGCACTTAAATCAAAATTCATCTGGCGTCTCATTCTATGGAATATGGTTTTTTCACCTTTTGTTTCTACGCCCGGATAGAAATATCCAGTAGGATAAAATGCATCATTACGATAATCCATCGCATCCATTCCGACAGTTCCCGCAAAAGAAAGTCCGGGAAGCCAGTTTGGAGTATAATTCAACTGAGCAGAACCAATGAATCTGTTTGAATTGATTATGTTATCAATCTTTGATATCGCAGTGCTGTCAGTGAATCCCCAAGGTGAGGATGCAAGAATAGTATTGCCCATCCATCCCTGTATATTATTATCATTCTGAGACCTTGCATTTTTTGATACGATATAATTCGTTGATACATTCAGATTCAACTGCTCATTAGGAACCGCACTAAAATTAGCACGAACAGATTTTCTGTCAAATTCATTCTGAAGCACGATACCTTCTTCTTTTCTGTCAGTAAATGAAGTATAATAATTGAATATACCTGATTTGCCCTGCAAACTCAAAGTCTGCTCCTGAAACGGACCATCCTGAAAAACATCATTAGCATGTTTAGCAGAAAGTATATCATCTTCACTATATTCTACAGCCTGTTCGTTCCAGCCTGTGTTGTATTCATAGTTCAGACCGAAGAAATCCCCGGCTTTTCCTCTTAAACCTCTTTTTGTAGTAATCAATACCACACCGTTAGAGCCTGAAGTACCATATAGAGCAGCACCTGCAGGACCTTTAAGGACTTCAACGTTTGCAATATCTTCGGGGTTCAAATCAGCAAGAGCACCTGCAGACTGACCGCCTACATCAGTACCTATCTGGTCATTGTTTATTCTTACACCATCAACGAAAATCACAGGCTGGCCCGCACCATTAAGACCGCCGCCGCCGCGTACCTGGAATCTCATTCCGCCACCGACGTTACCGGAAGAAGTCTGCACCTGCACTCCGGGTATTTTACCGGCTACAAGCTGACCAAAATCATTATAAACAAAACTTTCCTGAATTGAGGCAGCGTTTACTCTGGCAACTGCCACATCAGACACCGCCTTTTCATTTCTCGAAGCCACACCTGTAACCACAACCTCATCGAGACCAATGATATCAGGCATTATTTCAAGGTCCATTTGTTTTGTTTCATCAGCTGAGAGAGTAATCTGCTCCATGATTGTCTTGTAACCAACAAACTGGAGTCTTATAGTGTATTCTCCGGGAGGGATACTTCGGATTGTGTATTTACCTTCAGGGCTTGTAATAGCTCCAATTCTGCCGGTAGTTTTCACTTTACCGATTAGCTCTACGGTCGCTCCGACAAGTGGTTCACCTGTCTTGGCATCTTTTACTGTACCTGTTACCGTGGCATTTTGTGCCAACAAAGTATTGCCCAAAAGCAAAAATACAGTAAACAGAATTAGTAGGAAGTAACGTTTCATATAACAACCTCATCAATAATAAAATTAAACAAAATGATATATAGAGAAATAATATTCTGTATTTCTTTATTGACTAACTTCCAAATTTTGCTCTTTTCTTATTTGTGTTGTTATACTAACAACATTGTAAACTTAATAAATTATTAACAAAAAACAAAACAAAAACTGTTTTTAATTTAAAAATATTTCAATTATATTGAATTTATTTTTGGAGATAATATAATGAACTATTTTGTTCACGAATCCTCTTATATTGATGACGACGTTAAAATTGGCGAAAACACTAAAATATGGCATTTTTCGCATATCCAAAGCGGTGCTGAAATCGGTAAAAAATGCGTATTCGGACAAAACGTAAATGTCGGAAATAATGTAAAAATTGGCAATTTCTGCAAAATACAAAATAATGTTTCCATTTACGAAGGCGTAGAACTGGAAGATTACGTGTTTTGCGGACCTTCGATGGTATTTACAAATGTAACCAATCCCAGATGCAAATATCCGCAGCGAGGCTCTGAGCATTATGCAAAAACTTTAGTAAAAGAAGGTGCCTCCATCGGAGCAAATGCTACAATAGTATGCGGAAATGATATTGGTAAGCATGCATTTATCGCAGCAGGAGCAGTAGTAATTAAAGATGTGCCGGACTATGCGCTGATTGTAGGAGTACCTGGAAAAATTGCAGGATGGATGAGTGAAGCAGGTGAGAGATTAAGTTTTGATGAAAACAATATTGCCGAATGTAGCAGAACAGGAATGCAATACAGAAAAATTAATGAATGTAAAATCGAAAGAGTTTAAAATACTTATAGAACTGAAATTCGAATAATTGACAGCACAGAAATTTATGTAAGTTTTTGTTAGAGCGGACATTCCTGCTTGTTATATAGGGCTGACTAATAAGTATTGAATATGA
>CAZIXJ010000116.1:0-2169 GCA_964542835.1 uncultured Hyphomicrobiales bacterium | reverse complement strand
CTTTTTTCTACTAAGTTATTGATTTATAGTAGGTCTGCCATTCCTAACTGACGTTTAAGAATTAAAATATTTACTTATTAGTCAGCCCCTGCCGGCACTTCGGCATACCCTCTAATAAGTTAAATCAAAGTATTACGCACCAAATTTCAAATTTTTGGTGTATATCTCAAAATTAATCAATAACATTACCGAAGAGAGTTGCAGAGGTGGAGCCTGTAATTTTGCACTTCACCAAATCACCAATATTGAATTTCTCCTCGGAGTTATCAAATATACAAACTTTATTTGTGTCTGTTCTTCCCTGCCATTTTGTTTTGTCCTTTTTGCTCGGACCTTCAATAAGCACTTCATGGATTCTTCCATGCTCTGAATTATTTATTTCTCGTGCAATACTGTTTTGCAACTCAATAATTTCAGAAAGCCTTCTCTTTTTAATTTCTTCTGACACAGAATCTTCCATTTTAGCTGCTGAAGTTTTTTCTCTCGGAGAATATGCAAACATATAAGCTCCGTCGTATCTTACCTGTTTCATTAGTTCCAGAGTAAGTTGATGGTCTTCCTCAGTTTCAGTAGGAAAGCCTGCGATAATATCAGTAGAAAACGCTACTCCGGGCAGATATTCTCTGAGTTTATTCATCTTATCCAAATACTGCTCTACAGTATAATGCCTGTTCATTAATCTGAGTATTCTGTCAGAGCCTGATTGCACGGGCAAATGTACATAATTGCATATATTATCATATTTCGCCATAGCTTCTATCAGAGCATTACTCATATCATAAGGGTGTGATGTAGTATATCTTATTCTTACATCAGGAGTTTCTTTTGCGCATAATTCAAGCAATTCCGGAAATCCTGTGCCGGAACTTTCATCTTTGTAACTGTTCACGTTTTGTCCGAGTAATGTTACTTCTTTTACTCCCTGTTTTTGAAGCAAAGCAAGCTCCCTGATAATCGAATCTACCGGTTTTGAACGTTCTCTGCCTCTCGTAAATGGAACAACGCAGAAAGTACAGAATTTATCACATCCGCGCATAATTGATATCCACGCACTTATTCCTTCAGTTCTCAAAGGGATAATATCATCATAAGTTTCTACACGACTGAGCTTTACAGCTATGCCGCTTTCGCCGTTGAATGCAGAATCCAGCATTTCCGGTACTTTGCGGTATTCATCAGGACCTATTACAATACTTACCAAATCCTGCTTTCCGATTAATTTTTTACGTAGCCTTTCAGCCATACAGCCGATAATACCTACTACAAGTTTGCGGTTTTGCTTTTTATAATATCTGAGATGCTGAAGCCTTTTGAAAATTTTTTGTTCGGCATTATCTCTCACAGAGCAGGTATTAAGAAGTATTGCATCTGATTCATCAATATTATTAGTAAGATTGTACCCGCTTTCTGCAACTATAGCTGCCACAAGTTCTGAATCATTCACATTCATCTGGCAGCCGTATGTTTCTATATATACATTTTTACCGTTCGGATTATCAGGCTTTTTGATTTTATCCGTATCGGTAAGTTTTTTTTCATCGAGGTTATCCAAAACCGGAATATCATTTATCATTATTAATTTTGCTTATATAATTATCAATACTGTATTTTCCCGGACCCGTAATTAAAAGGGCAATAAATACAAATCCGGTCTTTAGCGGATGAGCAATTGATACATAAGAGCCATCAGTATTTGCCTGCATTACGGTAGCCACTGTCATAGGAATAAGCAGCATTATCGCTGCAACAGTATTTACCAGACCTATGGCAAGCAAAAATCCTCCGATTACTTCAGTAATGCCGGCAAGCATACCAAAATAGACATACCCCCCTTCAATACCAAAATATTTTACGTTACTGCCTATAGCTCTCCAAGTTTCTTCTCCTCCAGCCATTTTTGGCAATCCGTGAAGTATCATCATCACTCCAATCGAAATGCGCAAAAACATAATCCCAAAATTAACAAATTTTCCTTGATTTAGAAATATATTATTCATGACTTTTTAATTGTTATTTATGATTAATTATATTATTAGGCATAACGATAATATGATAAATATCTTATATTTTTTTTAATTAAAATATCCTCAACAAGTCTGTTTTGCATATTTAATGAGCAATGAATCGTCTTGTCCTCCTTGCCCCGATTAATCGGGATGTAAACAGAGG